>JBKPRV010000001.1:0-10305 GCA_046734715.1 Actinomycetota bacterium
CGAAGCTTGCCGATCGAGGTCCCGAGCTCGGTCCCGATGACGTCGGCTGCCGGAGGCCGTGCTCGACCAGCGGCTGGGCGAGCGGCTGGCTCTCGGGGCCGCCGGCGGTGGCGCAGTAAGCCTCGCGTCCGTCTCGACACCGGCGCGACCCCTCGTGGCGATCAACCATCGACCGCGCGTGCTGCCAGCCGATGTTCGTCGTCTCGAGTGTCCTGTCTAGCCATCGCAGCGGACGCTCTTCCACGAGTCGAGCGTCTTCGGAGCGTTCCGTCACACGAAGCGAGGTGAGGTCGGCCACCGGCGACGGGTTGTCGTCACCGCAGCAGGCTCGCGATGAGCTGGTCGGCGAGCCAGTCCTCATAGTCTTGGGTCGACCATCGCCGATCGCGCACGAGCGCGAGATAGGTCCGTTCGTTGGCGAGAGCCGAGATGATGTCGGCGGCGCGGCGCGGCGAGAGATTGGACCGCAGTTGGCCGGTCTGGTGGAGGGCCTTGGCCAGTCGGTGGTGGTCTTGGTAGCGCTGCTCAGCCATCTCGAACGCGAGCGCTCTGATCTCCGGATCAGAACCAGCGGCGTCGGCCATGATCGCGAAGGCGGACGCCTCCCTGGCGCAGATCTCACGGTGTAGTCGGCCGAGCTTTCTCAGCTTGGTCCGCGCATCGGGTTCGGCTTCGATCTCTCGCCATAGCGTGCTGGCCTGGACCGGGACCTGCTCGTCCTCGCCGCTGATGGCGAGGTCGAGGATGCCTTTGAGGATGTCGCGCTTGGACTTCGCGCTCGCGTAAACGGTCTGGACCGCGACGCCGGCGCGCTCCGCGATGGCGGCGAGCGTGGTCGCGACGTAGCCGTCGCGCGTGAACAGATCCTCGGCCGCCTCGAAGATCCGCCGCCGGGTCTCGGCCGCTTGTCGCTGGCGGTTGGTGGAGTCGTATGGCCGGGGCTTGACACTCTTCGCCACACCTGTAAAGTACCACACTATTCGATAGAGTGTTACACTAGTAAATAGATCGGAGCTACTGTGTCGACCCGCGCAGCCATCAACCCCACCTCCTGGTCCATCAACCTCGGCTTCGACCAGGCCGAGCTCATCGAAGGCCACCAACGGCTGCTGGTCTGCAGCGCACAAGACGCGATGGACGCCGACGGCATCCCCCAGCACCCGGGCGACATGGCCGCCCAACTCGAACTCAGCCTCGACAACCTCGAAGCCGTCCTGGCCGAAGCTGGCATGACGCTTGCCGACATCGTCCGGCTCAACTTCTACGCCACCAACGTCGGCGAGCTCTTGGCGAACTTCCAACGCGTGAACGACCGCTTCGGAACCGCGCGCTACGCGACCACCGTGCTCGGCGTTGCGGAACTACCGGCACCTGGCTTCGTGGTGATGGTGGAAGCGACTGCCGTCGACTGAGCCCACGGCCCCCTCACCCACACGGCGAGCGGCCTTACGAGCCTCAGCAAGGAAGAGCAGCAGGATGAGCCTCGGCGACGGCGTGCGTCATCTGGTCGACGGGAAGAGCTTCGCAGTCGTATCAACCCTCGAGCCGGACGGCCGGCCGCACGCCACCGTGGTCTGGACGCAGCGCCAAGGCAACGACATCGACGACGGAGATCCTCGAGCATCCAGTCGGGCATCGTGATGGGCAGAGCAAGGCGCTGCGGCCCCGAGGTGGCGCGTTCGCAGCGGGGCGCTGCCGGAGGGCCCAGGCCACGATGTGCGGCCGACGGCTCAAGCCCAACTTCGCCTTGACGTGGTCAAGGTGCGACTCGACCGTGCGCGGCGAGATGAAGAGGCGCTCGGCGATCTCCCGGTTGGTCCATCCCTGGGCGACGAGCTCGGCGACCTCCAGTTCACGGCGGCTCAGTGCAGCCGTGCGGTCCTCCGACATGCCAGCGACCATGGCCGATCTTCCCTGGTTGAGTTCGTGGTGGAACTGGGTCACTCCGGATGGGCGGGTCGTGTGCGCGGGTAGTCGGGCAGTGGTTCGGTCTTGGGCTGCAGACGGCGCTCCAGTCCCGCCATCGCACTGGCCAAGGGCAGTCGAGCCATGGTGTCTCGTGCCCAGATGCGGGCGCGACGCTTCGGTACGACGATGCCGCTGAAGAGGTTCGACTGCATTCGCTTCACGAGCGGTCGGTGGCCTTCCTCGTAGCGAGCGAAGGCGGCCACGTGGTCACCTTGCGCCGTCGACAGTTCGCCGGCGAGCCGGTACGCGCCGACCATGCCCAACATGGCTCCGCTGCCGGAAACCGGAGACGCGCAATGGGCGGCATCGCCGATGAGGGTTACCCGACCCGATGACCACGAGGGCATGTGGACCTGGCTCAGCGAGTCGAAGTAGAGCTCGGGGTCGGCCAGAGCACCGGAGAGGACTTGAGGTACGTGCCACGACGAGACTCCGGTATACGCCTCGCCCAGCAGGCGCTTGTGTTGCTCGATGTCGCGGTGGTCGTAGGCCAGCGGCTGGGGCTGACGGAACATCAGGTACGCCTTCGCCCCGGTGTGGTGGCCGGAGCGGTAGACGCCGGCCATTTTGCCGGGCAGGTTGTAGATCGTCATCCAGCGGTCGGCGCCCAGCGCTGGGTCGGCCGCGGCGAACGCGAAGTAGTGCTGCAGGTATCGCAGGAACCGCTCTTCGGGCCCGAAGACCAGCCGGCGGACTGCGGAGTGCACGCCGTCCGCGCCGATGACCAGGTCGAACCGGCGGGTGGCGCTGCGTTCGAAGGTGACGGTCACGCCGTCGTCGTCTTGCTTCAGCGCGCTGATCGAATCGTCGAAGACATAGTCGACGTCGTCCTTCGTCGCCTCGTGCAGGATCGCCACGAGGTCGCCGCGCATGATCTCGACCTCGCCGCTGCCGTACTTGCGTTGAATGGCCTGCATGTCGATGCGGGCCACCTGCGGTTGGTGGAGTCGACGAAGGACGTGCCGATGACGTCGGTCGCAGCGCCCCGGATCCGCGCCAGGATCCCCATTCGCTCGGCCACGTCGACGGCTTGCCCTCGCACGTCGACCCCGTTGCCGCCGGTGCGCAACCCGGGCGAGCGCTCGACCACTGTGGGGCTGAAGCCGTGTTTGGCAAGCCAGAACGCCACAGTTGGCCCGGCGATGCTCGCTCCTGAGATCAGAATCCGCTCGTACATGACCCTCGGCCTCGTCGCAGCAACCCGGCGGTGACCGTTTGCCACTTCCTACCCGGGTCACCTAATCTAACTGAAATGAGTATTCCAGTTAGCTAGGCACTATATGGAAGGGCCGTTCCAGATGTCAAGCCCCCTTGCGAGCGGCGAGCCACGACGTCGGGCAGACGCCGTCCGCAACCGGCAACGGGTCCTCGAGGCGACACGAACCCTGCTCGCCGATCCCGGCGTCAATCTCACCGTCGAGGCGATCGCTACCAGGGCGGGCGTCGGCGCGGCCACCGTCGTGCGGAGTTTCGGGAGCAAGGAAGCGCTCATCGACGTCGCCGTGACGGATCTGCTTGAACCGGTGATCCGGCGGGCTGGTGAGTGCATGTCCGAGAACAGCGCCCAAGACGCCCTCCCGCGCTTCCTCATCGAGCTGATCGCGTTCCAGTCCGCCCACTGGATCATCGGTGACCAACTAGGAGGACTGGACCTGCCGTCCACCACGGCCCAGCGAGCCGCGCTGACGAAGGCCGTCGCTGACATGGTGAACCGGGCGCGCGACGAAGGCGCGATACGCACCGACATCGATCCCGACATGATCTCGGTACTGATACGGGACATGACCAACGCGATCTCGCGGTCCTCGTCGGCGTCACCCCAACTCGCCGAGAGCTATGTATCGGTACTCATGGACGGACTCCGGCCCCAACAGCCCAGAACTTGAACACCACCGAGCTACGACCACGGGGCACCTTCTCGGCGGCCCGGGCCGCGGCTGCGCTGGCGACCTCGGCGTCGTAGCGGAGGTCGACGCCGTTTTCTGCGGCGACTACTACGGGCGCATCGACGTCCGCGACATGGCCACGGGAGCACCGGCGAGCAGCTGGGCACGATCCCGGGCAACGATCTCCGCATCGCGTTCATCACCGTCGCCGACCAACTCTTCGTCGGATCGCTGGGCGGCGAGCTCGTCCAGTACGACCTCGACACGCCCGCCCCGATCCGATCGTTCGGCGGCAGCGGCGGCGCCATCCAGGAGCTCGACGGGACCTCCGACGGATCGACGATCGCCGCCCGCGGCGGCGACGGCAACGTCAGCCTCTTCGACGTCGCACCGGCAACCGTGTCGGCCCGCACTTCGCGGCGACGCCCGACGATCAGTTGCTGATGTCACTGGCTTTGGACGGCAGGATCCTCACATCACCGCCGACGAGTACCACCCATGTCGGGGATCTCGGCCCTAGCGCCCGACGTGTCCCGAATTCCCCTCTTGACCTACACCGCGAGGGCCTGATCCTCGACCTCATCCGGTCCATCGGGAGCGGCAGTGGCCGCCTCGGGGATCCGGGGCCGGGACGGGAGCAGGACCGCGGCGACCACGCTGCCGGCCAGGGCCACGCCGCTCGCCACCCGGAGGCTGATGGCGAAGGCGTGGAGGAACGCCGCGACCGCAGCGTCGGCCAGGGCGTGTGCCGGGGCGGCGAGCCCGGCGTCCGCGAGGCGCTGGGCCGCCACGAGGGCGCCGCCGAACGAGGTCTTGGCCGCCGCGGTTGCCTGGGCGGGCAGGTCTGGCGGCAGCGTCGCTCCCAGCCGGTGCTCGTACAGCGAGGCGGCGACGCTGCCGATCACGGCGACGCCGAGGGCCGCGCCGAACAGGCGGGTGGCGTCGTTCACCGCCGAGCCCACGCCGGCCTTTTCGACCGGCACCGCGCCCATGATCGCCTCGGTCGCCGGCGCGGTGATCAGCCCGAGGCCGCCGCCTCCCAGGATCATCTGCCCCACGATCTCCACGTACGGCGTCGAGCCGTCAGCCGTCGAGATCCACAGCAGCGCGACGGCCCACAGCGCCAGGCCGCTCGCCACCACCGCCTTGTTGCCGACCCGTACGGCGAGCTTGGTCCCGACCACCGAGGCGACGGCGATCGAGCTGGCCACCGGGAGCAGCCGGAGCCCGGCGCCGAGCGGCGAGTAGTCCTGCACGAACTGGAAGTACTGGGTGATCAGGAACGTGAAGCCGGCCAGTGTGAAGAAGCCGATGGCGATCGAGCCGCTGGCGGCCGAGAACCGGGGGTTGCGGAACAGGCGCACGTCCAGCATCGGGTGGGCGCGGCGGCGCTCGACGGCGACGAAGACCCCGAGCAGCGCCAGGCCCAGCGCCATCGTGGCCGCGGTCGTGCGGGATCCCCAGCCCCAGTTGGGGGCCTCGATGATGGCGAACACCAGCGTCCCCATCGCCGCGCTCGACAGGACGAGCCCGTACCAGTCGAGCGGCGCCACCTCCGGGTCCCGGGACGTCGGCACCACCAGCGCGATCCCCGCCGCGATCAGCCCGGCGATGGGCACCATGAACAGGAACACGCTGCCCCACCAGTAGTGCTCCAGCAGCCAGCCGCCGAGGATCGGACCGGCGGCGACGCCGACGCCGGTCGTCGCGCCCCATAGTCCGATGGCCCGGGCCCGCTCGGCCCGCTCGGAGAACACGTTGGCGATCAGCGACAGCGTCGCCGGGAAGATGCCGGCGGCGCCGAGCCCCATGACCGCCCGTGAGGCGATCAGCTGGCCGGGCGAGTCGCTCAGCGCGCCGGCGAGGCTGCCCAGCGCGAACACGGCCAGGCCGAGGAGCAGGACGCCCTTGCGGCCGACGCGGTCGCTCAGGCTGCCGGCGGCGAGGATCAGGGCAGCGAACACGAGCGTGTAGGCGTCGACGATCCACTGGAGGTTGGTCGTCGTGGCGTCGAGCTGGCGCACCAGGCTCGGCAGGGCGACGTTCACGATCGTGACGTCGATGTTGATGATCAGGGCCGCAGAGCACAGCGCCAGGAGGACGAGGCCCTTGCGGGTGGGGCGGTCGGGCCGGACGACGTGCAGCCCGTCGGTGGTGATGGTCACAGGTGAAGCGTATGCACAGTCGACTTTAGAAAAGCAAGTGTTATGACAAGAGGAACAAAAGTCCTAGACTGGACGCGTGCGCTCGTACCGCCAGTACTGCCAGCTGGCCCGGGGCCTCGACGTGATCGGGGACCGGTGGGTCCTGCTCGTCGTCCGTGAGCTGTTGCCCGGCCCGCGTCGCTACGGCGAGCTGCTCGACGGCCTGCCCGGCATCGCGACGAACCTCCTGGCCGAGCGCTTGCGCACGATGGAGGCCAACGGCCTCGTCACCCGCGACGGCGACCGCTACACGCTGACCGAGCGGGGCCACGGCCTGCGGGCCGTCCTGTCCGCCATCGGTGAGTGGGCCGCCCCACTGATGGGTGCGCAGGAGCCCGACGAGGCGTACCGCAGCCACTGGATCGAGTACCCGATGACCGCGCAGTTCCCCGGCGAGGACCGCTCACGCCCGGAACTCACGATCGAGGTCCGCTGTGGCGAGCGGCCGATGACCGTGCGCTCGGTCGAGGGTCGGGTGCGGGTCGAGCCGGGCCCGGCCGCCGCGCCCGACCTCGTCCTCACCGGCCCGGCCGACGCGGTCCTCGGCCTGCTGACCCACCGGCTCACCGTCGAGGAGGCGAAGGCCCGCGGCCTGGCGGTCACCGGCGATGCCCGTCCGCTCCGCCGACTGCGCCCGAACGCCGCCGGCCGCCCGGCGGCCCGTCAGGACGACAACAGGTAGCCGAGCGTTGCCGTCGGCGCGGATTGATCCGGATCAGGGTGGGGAACGCCGGCCTTGGCCCTGGTTCACGACAGTCCCGAGTCCCGGGAGGCGCATCAGGCTCGGAGCGTCCCCGGCGGTGCACTGGCCGCTGGTCTAGTCGCGCTCCCTCGCGGCCGCGTCGCGCTCGGCCTCGTACTTCGCCGTCGACATCTCGACCGCCTTGAGGTTGCTCTCGGCGAGCTCGGGCCGGCGGGCCCGGGCACGCGCCTTGGCGTCGAGGGTCGGCATCGCCTGTCCCTGGAACCGCGGCGCTTGTCGGTCAGACGGGGCGGACGGACGATGGTCCAAGCGAGCCCGCTGTCGCGCACGATGGCTTCCATGGGCTGCCAGGTCGCGGTACTGGCTGCGGAGCGCCAGCTTGGTCAGGGGTGCGAACAGGTGGCGCATGAAGAACCCGTCGCCGGGGTCGTGGCGCGGCGCGTGGGGACGCGCCGGCGAACGCACGGTGCCGATGGGCGCCGCGCTCACCACGACGAGCCGTCGGTTCCCGGTGGCTTGCATGGCGTCCACAATCGCGGCCGTGCCGGTCGAGGCGACGCCGGTGTCGGACTTCGAACGAGGGCCGAGCCCCGACAACACCGCGTCGCAGCCATTCACCGCGGACTTGAGGGCGTCGGGATCCGGGTCGGCGAGATCGACGGCGACGCTCGACACCGGCCGCGACAGGCGTGTCGGATCGCGAACGACGGCGGTCACGTCGTGTCCCGCGCCTGCCGATTGCTCGAGCAGCTCATGTCCGATCCCCCCGGTAGCGGCGACGATGACGAGTCTCATGACGAGGGACCTCTCGGCTGGTGTCGTTCACGGACGGGCCGACAGCGCGGCCTCGATGTCGATACTCGACGTAGCAGCCGACATGGGCCGCGTAGCCCTGCGTCGGCCGGGCCGGTTCCCGCCGCCGATCCCGATGCCGGCGGCGTTCACACTTGCCTCGCGCTGGAGCGGTCATTGGATGCCTCATCGTTCCCGTACACGCCGGCAAGCCGGCGTCGATCAGCTGCCTGGCCCGAGCAGCAGAAGCCCAAAGCCGGGACCGGACCGCCATGGGGGTCTGGTAGGCGTGATCTGTTCTGGTGTCGCACCGGCAACGGCAGCCTGGCGTTCCCATCGGCCACATCTCGCGATTGCCCGAACCATGATGGTGGTTCTGCGGTGGTCGCCGATATCCGTACTTATGCGGATCGCGTGTGCACTCCCATCCTTCTCGGCCGACCGCGATGAACCACCTTGGGTTTCGCTCGTTCCGCGTGGCTCGGGCTCGAGCCCGAGGGAGGCGCCGTAGGCGATGGCGGCGAGCGTGATGGCGAAGCCGACGAGCTGGACGGGGGCGAGTGACTGCCCGAGCGCGACCCAGCCGAGGGTCGCCCCGGTGACGGTCGCCACCGTCCGCTCCATAGCTCAGCCGGCCGTCTCCCGGACGGCACAGCCGAGTCGGCCGGTCATCTGTCCAAACGCTCGAACATGGGATTCGGTAGACGTCCTGGTCCGGTGGCCTGCCGGGAGCGATGATCAAAGCAACCGGCCAGCACCCCTTGGCTTCAAGTTGGCTTTAAGTCTTAGCCTTCGGCCTATGGCACCTGACTCGACCGTGGTGGTCGTAGGTCGATCCCCAGAGAAGATGCGAGCGGCGACCGCAGTCCTAGAAGGGCACGGCTTCGCGGTCGTCGGCGTCTTCACCGAGGCGGACGCGCTACGGGCTATTGCTGCAGGCGACGCTCTGGTGGCGGGTGGCTCTGTCGCGGCCCCGGCTCGCGAGCGGCTTCAGGCGGCGGCATCCCGAGGTGCGGTGATCGTCGATGCCGCCATTGGCCACGCCGACCCCACGTCGCACTTCACATATGAGGTCCTTCCTCACCTCATAGCCGCCCGTTCGGCCCGGGCCGCGCACTGACTGACGTTGGCAGACCGGACGTGGCGACGCTTGTGCGGGCGTACGTCGATGACAACCAGCCGATCCCGGCGCTGGCGGTCCAGTTCGGAGTCGCGCCCCAGACGGTGCACAACTGGCTGGTCGCCACCGGTGTGCCCCGCCGCCCCCACGCGGTCGCGCCCCGCGGCGACGTCGACGACGATCAGATCAGCCGGCTCTACTGCGATGAGCATCGCAGCGGTGCCGAGATCAGCAAACTGCTGGGCTGCAGCGCCAGTCTCGTGTACTTCCGTCTCGCCGCCTCGGCATCGACCGTCGCTCCCAGGTTGCTAAGAGTCGGGGTCCCTCTGACGCCGAGCTCGCCCATTTGTAGACCGAGCGCGGGCTCAGCCTCAGAGACCTCGGCGAGGCGCACGGCGTCAGCACCCAGACGGTGCGGCGATGGTTGATCCACGCCGGCATCGACCGCCGCCGCTCGGCTCCGGGGCCAGCCCAGGGTGTCCCAGACGAGTGCGTCGAGCTGTACCAGGCTGGCTGGTCGGCGCCTGACATCGCATACCACCTGGGCTGTTCGTCGGCGACCCTGTACCGCGTGCCCTCCAACGGCACATTGAGGGACGGTCAGCTGGGGTGGCCCATTCGTTCCGACTCGTCGATCACCAGCACGAACGGGCGCGAGTATCGGCACGTTGGTGCGCGCTCAGACTGACGCTCGAGGGTGTCCGACATGATCACTGAGAGGAAATGCAAGCATGATGTGTGGCTCCCGTGGCTGTCGGACGGTGCCGAGCCCGATGCGGACATGTGGGCACGGCCGGACGAGACGAGCGAGCGGATCGTCGAGCTTTACCGGAGCACCTGGGAGTTCGCCGACGCCGCGATCGACGAGCTCCCCGCTGGACGCCGTCGGACGAGTGTGGTGGTGGGCAGGCGGTTCGGTCACCCTCCACCGCGTTCTCGCCCAGCCGACTCGATGCGGTCGACGTCTGGGGGCCTGCGGCTGGTCACGACTCGCTGCCGGCGTGGAACGGGAGCACGACTCGGTTGATGGGCCTATCGGGAGATCCTCAATGGTGGGAAGCGCTGCAAGAGTCCCGCGGCCGCGATCTGGTAGAGATCGACGTCATCGGGCAGACCCCGGAGCGCGTAGGTCCCGAGCTTGCGCAAGCGCACACCGTCGGGCAGGTGGCCTCGGATCGCTGTGCCGAAGTCGCCGGAGACGACGATCTGCCCGCCGTGGGACGCATCGCAGATCCTTGCCGCCATGTGCACCGCCACGCCCAGGTAGTTCGCCTTGGCCAGCGTCGGGTAGCCACTGTGGATGCCGACCCTGACGCGGACATCCTCACCGCCGGCAAGCGCCCTCGTGCGCAGCTCGCGCTGCACGGTCAACGCGGTGGCGAGCGCTGCCGCCGGTCGTTCGAACACGGCGAAGAACTCGTCGGCGCGGGTCTCGACCACCTGGCCCCCGGTCCCGAGTGCGGAGTCGCGTAGAAGTGCCCTGACCTGCTCGAGCAGGTCGCCGTAGCGGTCGCCGAGGCGGTGGACCAGCGCAGTCGATCCCTCGATGTCGGTGAGCAGCATCGTCACGAAGCCCGAAGGCAGCCGGATCTGCTCGTCGGCCAGGCGCCCGAGCTCGCGCTCGGACTGCAA
>JBKPRV010000002.1:0-6108 GCA_046734715.1 Actinomycetota bacterium
GGCGTCGGCAAGACCTTCGCGATGCTCAACGAGGCATGCCGGCGTGCGTCGCGCGGAACCGACGTGGTCATCGGGTTCGTCGAGACCCACGGCCGCGCACGCACGGCCGAGCAGATCGCCGACCTCGAGGTCGTCCCCCGGCGGCGCTACGACCGCCGGGGCACGTCCTTCGACGAGATGGACCTCGACGCGGTGCTGGCCCGCCGGCCCGAGGTGGCGCTGGTGGACGAGCTCGCCCACACCAACGTGCCCGGCTCTCGTCACGCCAAGCGCTACCAGGACGTCCAGGCGCTGCTGGACGCGGGCATCGACGTCGTCACCACCCTCAACATCCAGCACCTGGAGTCGGTGACCGACGTGGTCGAGCGCATCACCGGCGTGCGCCCGCGCGAGACGGTCCCCGACGAGGTCGTGCGGGCCGCCGAGCAGATCGAGCTGGTCGACATGACGCCCGAGGCGCTGCGCCGGCGGATGGCCCACGGCAACATCTACCCGGCCGAGAGCATCGATGCCGCGCTGGCCAACTACTTCCGCCCCGGCAACCTGGCCGCCCTGCGCGAGCTGGCCATCCTGTGGATGGCCGACCGGGTCGACGACGAGCTGGAGGCCTACCGCGACCGCCACGGCATCACCGAGCCGTGGGAGACCCGCGAGCGGGTGGTGGTGGCCGTGACCGGGGCGCCCACCGCCGGCCCGCTCATCCGGCGGGCGGCCCGCATCGCCCAGCGCACCCGCAGCGACCTGGTGGGCGTGCATGTGCGCACGGACGACGGCCTGGCCGGCCCGAGCGACGAGGTGGACGAGCAGCGCCGGTTGGTCGAGGAGTTGGGCGGGACATACCACGAGACCGCGGGCAACGACGTGGCCGCCGCCCTCGTCGACTTCGCCCGGGCCGAGAACGCCACGCAGCTCGTGCTCGGTGCCAGCCAGCGGTCCCGGCCGGCCGAGCTGGTCCGCGGGTCGGTCATCAACCGGGTCGTCCGGCTGTCGGGGCCGATCGACGTGCTGGTCATCTCGCGCGACCCGGACGAGGCCGTCGAGCGGGGCGTCCCGCCCGTGCGCCGCCACCCCGCGGCGCTGGCTCCGCGCCGGCGGCTGCTGGGCTGGCTGCTGGCCGCGACCGGCCTGATCGTGCTCAGCACGGTGCTGTCCCACACCCGTGAGCACGTGAGCCTGCCCAGCATCCTGCTCCTGTACCTGCTGCTGGTGGTGCTGGTGGCCACCGTGGGCGGGCTCGCGCCCGCGCTGGTGACCGCGGTGGTCGGGTTCCTGCTGGTGAACCGGCTGTTCACGCCGCCCATCCACACCTGGACCATCAACCAGCCCGAGAACATCTTCGCCCTCACGGTGTTCCTGGCCGTGGCCGTGGTGGTCAGCGCCCTGGTGGCGGCGGCCGCCCGCCGCTCGGCCGAGGCGGCCCGGGCCGCGGCCGAGGCCGAAACCCTCGCCGGGCTGGCCGGGACCGTGATCGAGCCCGACCCGCTGCCGGTGCTGGTCGACCACCTGCGCCGCACGTTCGGGCTGCGGGGCGCGGCCTTGCTGCGCGAGGCCGACGGGGGCTGGCAGGTAGAGGCGGGTTCCGGGCCCGAGCCCCCGACCATGCCGGGCGGGTCCGACCAGACCCGCCCGCTGGGAGGCGGCCTGGTGCTGGCCCTGCGCGGCGGTGGCCTGGCGGCCGAGGACCTGCGCGTGCTCAACGCCTTCGTGGCGCAGCTGGCCGCGGCCATCGACCGCCGCCGGGTGGGCGCGCAGGCGGCCCAGGCCGCGGCCCTGACCGAGGCCGACGAGCTGCGGTCCGCCCTGCTCCAGGCCGTGTCGCACGATCTGCGCACCCCGCTGGCCGGCATCAAGGCGTCGGCCAGCAGCCTGCGCCAGCCCGACATCCAGTGGTCCGACTCCGACCGGGATCAGTTCCTCCGCACCATCGAGGACGAGACCGACCGGCTGGCCACGCTGGTCGGCAACCTGCTGGACATGAGCCGCATCCAGGCTGGGGCCGTCGCCCCCGTCACCCGGGCCGTGGGCCTGGAGGAGGTCGTGCCCGCCGCGGTCGCCGGGCTAGGGCCCCGGGCCCAGATCGTCGACGTGGCCGTGCCGGAGTCGCTCCCCCCGGTGGAGGCCGACCCCGCCCTGCTGGAGCGGGTGGTGGCCAACCTGGTGGACAACGCGGTGGCCCACTCGCCTCCCGACGCGCCGGTCCGGGTGGAGGCGGGCCAGGTGGGCGACCGGGTGCTGGTCCGGATCGTCGACCGGGGCCCGGGCATCCCCGCGTCCGAGCGCGAGCGGGTCTTCCAGCCGTTCCAGCGCACCGGCGACCGCCGCCGCTCGCCCCGCGGTGCCGGCGTCGGCCTGGGCCTCGCCGTGGCCCGCGGCTTCACCCAGGCCATGGGCGGCGACCTGGTGGTCGACGACACCCCCGGCGGCGGCACCACCATGGTCCTCGACCTGGCGGTGGCTCGGTGACCCCCGGCGCGAACGGGCGGGTTCTGGTCGTGGACGACGAGCCGCCCATCCTCCGGGCCCTCGGGACCAACCTGCGGGCCCGGGACTACACCGTCGACCTGGCCGCCACCGGCGAGGAGGCCCTGGCCCTGGCCGCCCACCACCGGCCCGACGCCGTCATCCTCGACCTGGGCCTGCCCGGGATCTCGGGCATCGAGGTGGTCGAGGGCCTGCGGGGCTGGTCCGCCGTGCCCATCATCATCCTCTCGGCCCGGGGCGCCGAGCACGACAAGGTCGCCGCCCTGGACGCCGGGGCGGACGACTACGTCACCAAGCCCTTCGGCATGGACGAGCTGCTGGCCCGCCTCCGGGCCGCCCTGCGCCGCAACGCCCCCGCCCCCGAGAGTGCCCTGGTGGAGACCGACGACTTCACCGTGGACCTGGCGGCCAAGAAGGTCCGCTCCGCGGCGGGCGAGGTCCGGCTCACGCCCACCGAGTGGGGCCTGGTCGAGGTGCTGGTGCGGAACGCGGGCCGGCTCGTGTCCCAGCGCCAGCTGCTCCAGGACGTCTGGGGCCCCCAGTACGGCGAGGAGACCAACTACCTGCGGGTCCACATGGCCCACATCCGCCGCAAGCTGGAGCCGGTCCCCTCGCACCCGCGCTACTTCCTCACCGAGCCCGGGATGGGCTACCGCTTCGAGGGCGCACGCGCCTGATCCCGGCTCGGAATGCTCCCGGGCGCAAGGAGCACACCGGAGCAGAGGAGATGGCCGGTGAACCTGACCCAAGCGAGCACGCTCCTGCTTCAGCAGCAGGAGCCGGCCTCGGCTGACCCCGGGGCCCGAAATCCAGGCGAGATGCTCAACGACTTCTTCGCGTCCAACCCCTGGCTCACCGCGCTCATGGCCGGTGTGGGGGTGGTGCTGATCCTGTGGGTGATCCTGCGGGCCATCTGGCAGGCCAAGGAGGAGGGCACCGGCCGGGCCGGCCTCACCGCCGTGCGCGGGGCGCTGCTGGCCATGCTGCTGTTCGTTCCCAGCCTGATCGGAGAGATCGCCAGCCTCGCCTACACCGGGGTCACCGCCGTGGCCGACTGGTTCTTCGGGCTGCTCGGCTGATCCCGTAGGACCGGGCGGACCGCGAAGGGAGGACCCGTGCCCGGCACCGGCCCGACCATGGTCTGTTTCAGCGAGGCGACCCGCAAGCCTGCATGGCGCATCCGCCGTGGGGCCATCAACATCCCCGTGCGCCAGGCCGCCGGCTTCATCGCGGGTGCCCTCGTGGCCGCCCCCATCGGGGCGGCCCTCACCGCGCTCGCCGGCTCCTGGACCTTCCTCACCGGCGCCTGCGCCCTGGGCGCGGTGGCCGGTGCCCTCACCGTCAGTGCCCGCCCCGGCGGTGAGCCGCTGCCGCACTACCTCTGGCGCGCCGTGTGGGCCCGCCGGGCCCGGGTCGAGTACCGCGGCCGCAAGGGCCGCCTCTACGTGGGCCTGTGCCCCGTCCCCATCGACGAGATCTCCCGCGGCGACACCGTGCTCCTCCGGTCCTCCGCGGTCGAGGTCAACCCCAAGCTGGTGGGCGAGCGCGGGGAGATGCTCGGCCGGAGACGCCGGTGAGACGGCGCGATGCCGGCGCGCCCGGCAGTGCCGCCCGCTCCCGCCTGCGCTTCGGGCTGTGGGCGCTGCTGCTCGCGGCCCTGGTCCTGCTGGGCGCGGCGTCTCCGCTGGGGGCGTCGACCGACGGCCCCTCGGGACTCGCCGCGCCCGTCGCTCCGGTCCAGGCCGCGGGGGGTAGCCCCAACCCCTGCGTGGGCGACTCGGTGCAAGGGACCGGGGAGTGGGACTGCCTGCCCTTCTACCGCTGGGCCAACGAGGCCGACAGCTTCACCTCCAACTTCGGCACCACCGAGATCGGCGCGGCCAACGTGATGCAGCCGCTGGTCACGTTCCTCTACGGCATGGCCGGCCTCATGTGGCGCCTGCTCCAGTGGGTGACCCGCACCGCGCTCGCCTTCGACCTGTTCAACCGGCGCAGCGGCGGGAGCAGCACCCCGGTCGCGCTCCAGCCCATCGACGCCGGCTTCGCGGCCGCGGCCGACATCGTGCTGTCCGGGATCGGGTTGGCGGTGCTGGCCCTGGCCGCCGTGGTGGTGGTGGGCCGCGCCGCGCGCACCAGCGAGACCCCGCTGCGCGACCTGGCCCGGCCATTCTTGTGCTTCGCGGTGCTGATGGTGCTGCTGGCCCGCTCGGCGCCCGACGGCAGCGGCGGGGCCCAGGCCGGC
Source organism: Actinomycetota bacterium (assembly GCA_046734715.1). GTDB lineage: Bacteria > Actinomycetota > Acidimicrobiia > Acidimicrobiales > VFJN01 > ZC4RG19. Next base: position 4,724 of record JBKPRV010000002.1, read on the forward strand.
AGCCCCGCCTGGCTGGCCGAGCGGGGCGTGGGCATGTCCAACCTCGTGGCCGATCAGATCAGCCAGGCCGCGCCGCGCTCGTCCCCGGGGGAGATGCCCGACAACCTGCTCGACTGCAGCTACTACGTGAACGCGCTGCGCGGGTCCTTCGAGAAGGACGGCGACTACGGCGACGACCTGGTGGGCTCGGTGGCGTTCCAACCCCACCTCGCGTCGCTGATGTCGTCGCTGTGGGAGTCCGCCTACCTCGACCTGTGGATCGAGGCGCAGTTCGGCAGCGACCCCGTCCTGTCCCGGCGCGGCTACTGCCGGCTGCTGGAGGACAAGTCGGACGTGGCGCCCGCCGACCAGGCCGCCATCCAGCAGGCGGCGGTGGCCGCCGAGGGTGTGACCCTGCCCACCCCGGGCGCCCAGGGCACGGCCCCGTTCGGGCGCTTCAACGACAGCAAGGACCTCCGGCGGGGCATGGTGGCGTGGGCCGTCTGCGGGTACTACGCCGACCGCAGCGGCCTGAAGGAGGAGGCCGGCGGCGCGCTCCGGGACCTGTCGGGCTCGGGCTTCGCCGTGAACCCCGAGTTCCGGCTGATGTGGAACCTCGGCTCGCCCCCGTCCGAGCTGGCCGAGGGCACCTGCTCCGACTGGTGGGGCACCGATGGCAGCGGCACCACCAAGCCCGACCCCCGGGGCACCAAGTGGGGCGTGCGCGACGGTGACGGCCCCTTCCAGTTCGGCACCGGCGACGACATCACCGAGGCGTTCACCGTCTACGACGACGAGCAGGTGGCCGAGGTGGCGGGGACCGGGTTCACCGGCGTGCTCGCCCCCTACGAGGACGCCGACCGGGAGAACCTGCCCGCGGGCCGGGAGTGGGTGTTCGCCCTCAACGGGCACAGCCTGACCGGCGCGGTGCCGCACGCCTTCCTGGCCATCGTCATCGCCGCCGTGTACCTGTGGGCCATCGGCGGGCTGGCGCTCGGGACCCTGGTGGCCCAGTTCCTTACCGTGCTGGTGTGCGTGGCCCTGCCGCTGTTGCTCGTGGTGGGCATGTGGCCGACGGAGGCCGCGGGCCGCATCTTCGGGCGCTACCTCAAGATCGGGGCGGGGTCGGTGTTCGCCAAGGCGGTGTTCGTGTCGCTGCTGGCGGTGCTGCTCACCATCATCAGCGTGATCTCCCGCCTGGGCGAGCTGACGGGCGCCTTCGACGCGGCCGCGGGTGGGGGCGCGGGCTTCGGGGCGGCCATGCTCCAGGCCGCGGCGCCGCTGGTGGCCATCATCGCCATGCGCTGGGCGCTCAAGGACCTGGGCCTGGGCAACGTGTTCAGCCTGCGCGGCGCCATGGGCGTGACCGGCAGGCTGGCCCGCGGCGCGGGCACCCAGGGTTCGGC
>JBKPRV010000003.1:0-16039 GCA_046734715.1 Actinomycetota bacterium
GGTCGGGCAGGGCGCCGGGGCCGCGGTAGGCGAACCAGTGAGGCACGTCGGAGTACGTGTAGATGCCCGTGGCCGGGATGATGTTGAGGTCGGGGACGGCCTCGTTGACGCGGGCGATGCGGCGGATGTCGCGGCCCAGGCCGTCGACGGTCGGGTCGACGATGGTGCGGATGCCGGCGCCCGCCAGCTCGGTGAGCCTGTCGATGGCCTTGGCCACCTGGGCCTCCTCGTCCCACTCGTCGGACCAGTTGGCCGCGCTCTCGGGCGACAGCACGAAGACGTGCTCGTGCATGAGGGTCGGGCCCAGCTCGGCGGTGGACACCGGACCCCGCACGGACTCCACCTGAGTGACTGTGTCCATCGTCACACCTTGACAGGCTAATATCGTTAGCCTGAGAATGGCGGCTAACGATGTTAGCTCCCTGCCAACGGAAACAACGAGATCGGAGCGTCCGATGTCCTCGACCCCCACGCACTACCGCAAGCCCGGATGGTTCACCCAGAACGTGTTCAACCGGTTCGTCGCCTTCCTCACCCGGCGGGGCATCAGCGTGTGGGGCAGCCGGGTGCTGGAGGTCCGGGGCCGCACCAGCGGCGAGCCCCGGCGGACCCCGGTCAACCTGCTCACCCTCGACGACGAGCACTACCTGGTGTCGCCGCGCGGCGAGGGCCAGTGGGTCCGCAACGTCCGGGCCGCCGAGGGGCGGCTGGCCACGCTGGTGGGGAGCCGCCGGGAGGAGTGGGTGGCCCACGAGCTGGTGGACGACGCTGAGAAGGTGCCGGTGCTGCGGTCCTACCTGAAGCGCTGGAAGGCCGAGGTCGGGGTGTTCTTCGACGGCGTCTCGGCCGACTCGTCCGACAAGGAGCTGGCGGCCATCGCTCCCCGTCACCCGGTGTTCCGGCTGGAGCCTGCGGGACCGGTGGCGTAAGGGGTGAGCCGGGCGGACGAGGTGGTGGCCGCGGCGCGGCTCGTGCTCGAGCGGGACGGGGCCGGCGGCCTCACCATGCGCTCGGTGGCCGACGAGCTCGGGATCCGGGCCCCGTCGCTGTACAAGCACGTGGCCGGCAAGGGTGCCATCGAGGTCATGCTGATCGAGGCCGCGCTGCGGGAGATGGGGGAGTCGCTGCACGCGTCCTTGCGGCGCCCGGGTCGGGACGGCGAGGTGGCGGTCCTGCTGCGGGCGTACCGCCGCCACGCCCTGGCCCATCCCAACCTGTACCGGCTGGCGACCGCCGGTCCGCTCGCCCGCGGCGAGCTGGAGCCGGGCCTCGAGGACTGGGCCGGGGAGCCGTTCCTGCACGTCACCGGGGACGCAAACCGGGCGCAGGCGCTGTGGGCCTTCACCCACGGCATGGTCATCCTGGAGCTGGACGGACGCTTCCCGGACGGCTCCGACCTCGACCTCACCTGGGCGCGCGGCGCGGCGTCCTTCGCTGGTTGACGAACGCTCTGGGCACCGGCCGCATCCCCCCAAGATGACCCCGGGCGAGGCTGGGAGCCCTGGTGGCGCGGCCCGCTACGGTGACGCCACCATCAGCGAACAGCCAAGGGAAGGGAAGCACATGGACACGACGGTGGCCGGGCCCGACCGGTTCGGCATCTTCCTGGCGCCGTTCCACCCGGTGGGGCAGAACCCCACGCTGGCCCTCCAGCGGGACCTCGAGCTCATCGTCCACCTGGACCGGCTGGGCTTCGACGAGGCCTGGATCGGGGAGCACCACTCGGCGGGCTACGAGATCATCGCCTCGCCCGAGGTGTTCCTCGGGGTGGCCGCCGAGCGCACCCGCCGCATCCGGCTGGGGACGGGCGTGTCGTCGCTGCCGTACCACCACCCCCTGATGCTGGCCGACCGCATGGTGCTGCTCGACCACCTCACCGGGGGCCGGGTCATGCTGGGCGTGGGGCCGGGGGCGCTGCCGTCCGACGCCTACATGATGGGCATCGAGGTGGCCCGCCAGCGCGACATGATGGAGGAGTCGCTGGAGGCCATCCTGGCCCTGCTCCGCTCGGACGAGCCCGTGAACCGCGAGGCCGGCTGGTTCACGCTGCGCAACGCCCGGCTCCAGCTCCGGCCCTACACCAAGCCCCACTTCGAGGTGGCGGTGGCCGCTCAGGTCTCGCCGGCCGGGCCCCGGGCCGCCGGGCGCTTCGGCTGCGGCATGCTGTCGATCGGCGCCACCAGCGCCGGCGGGTTCGACATCCTCGGCCACCACTGGCAGACCGTGGAGGAGCGGGCCACCGAGTTCGGGACCACCGCCGACCGGGGCTCGTGGCGGCTGGTGGGCCCCATGCACATCGCCGAGACGCGCGAGCAGGCGGTCGCCGACGTCGCGTTCGGCCTGGAGCAGTGGGTCGACTACTTCCAGCGGGTGGCGGCCCTGCCGCTCGCCCCCGCCACCGACAACCACGGTGACCTGGTGGAGGCACTGAATGCCTCGGGATTCGCGGTCATCGGCACCCCCGACGACGCCGTGGGCCAGGTCCGGCGCCTGGCCGAGCAGTCCGGCGGCTACGGCACCTATCTGCTCATGGCGCACGAGTGGGCCGACCGGCCCCAGACGCTGCGGTCCTACGAGCTGTTCTCCCGCTACGTGATGCCCGAGGTCACCGGCCACGCCGCCACCCTCACCGCCAGCCGCGACTGGGCGGCTGAGAACCGCCCCGAGTTCATCGGCGCCGCCGGGAGCGCGGTCATGTCGGCCATCCAGCAGCACGCCGCCGAGCGGGCGGCCAAGGCGGAGGACTGATGGACTTCGCGCCCGACGAGGACCACGAGGCCATCGCCGAGGGCGTGCAGCGGGTGTGCGCCGCCTTCGACGACGAGTACTGGGCCCGCTGCGAGGCCGAGCACACCTTTCCGTGGGATTTCTACCAGCGCATGGCCGAGGGCGGCTGGCTCGGCATCGCCATCCCCGAGGAGTACGGCGGCGGCGGCCGGGGGATCGCCGAGGCCGCCATCGTGCTGCGGGAGGTGGCCCGCAGCGGTGCAGCGATGAACGGCTGCTCCGCCCTGCACCTCACCATCTTCGGGCTCAACCCGGTGGTCCGCTTCGGCAGCGAGAAGCTCAAGGAGGCGTTCCTGCCCCGGGCCGCGGCGGGTGAGCTGCACGTGGCGTTCGGGGTGACAGAGCCGGACGCGGGCACCGACACGTCCCGCATCACCACCCGGGCCGAGCCCGACGGCGAGGGCGGCTACGTGGTGCGAGGCCGCAAGGTGTGGACGTCCAAGGCGCTCGAGTCCGAGGTGGTGCTGCTGCTGGTGCGCACGGGCGGCGAGGGCTTCGGTGGCCTGTCGCTGCTGCTGGCCGACCTCGATCCCGACTACGTGGACATCAGGCCCATCCCCAAGATGGGTCGCAACGCGGTGGCCTCGTGCGAGGTGGCCTACGACGGGCTGCCGGTGCCCGGCTGGCGCCTGGTCGGGGAGGAGGGCCAGGGCTGGCGGCACCTGCTGCACGGCCTCAACCCCGAGCGCATCCTGCTGGCGGCGGAGGCCACCGGGATCGGCGAGGTGGCCCTGGCCCGGGCCGTCGCCTACGCCCGCGAGCGCGAGGTGTTCGCTCGCCCGATCGGCGCCAACCAGGCCATCGCGCACCCGCTGGCCCAGGCCCACATCCAGCTGGCGGCGGCCTGGCAGCTGGCCCAGCACGCAGCCTGGCGCTACGACCAGGGCCTCGACTGCGGGGAGGCGGCCCAGAGCGCCAAGTACCTGGCCGCCGAGGCCAGCTTCTTCGCCGCCGACCGGGCGGTGCAGACCTTCGGCGGCATGGGCTACGCCACCGAGTACCACGTGGAGCGCTACTTCCGCGAGGCCCGCCTACAGCGCATCGTGCCGGTCAGCCAGGAGATGACGCTCAACTACATCGCCCAGCAGGTGCTGAAGCTGCCCCGCAGCTACTGAGTGGTCTCGGGCTCGACCAGCGCGGTGACGAGGCTCGCGAGCAGGGCGCGGGCGGCGTCGCTCGGCGGGGCGCCCTCCCACCGGGCCACGGTGTCGTCCCAGCTCCGGGCGGCGTCGTCGAGTGTCTTGCGGAACTCACGCACCAGCGCCCCGTGCCAGATGACCAGGGCGACCGCCACCATCAGCCGTCCCCAGGACCGGCCGCGGCCGCGGGCGTCGCAGCGGACCGTCCAGCGGTTGCCCGGGGACCGCTCCGCCTGGGCGGTGAGCGTGGCCTTGGCCCAGCGGTGCTCGAGGGTGGCCTCGACCGCGGGCTCGCCGGCCCACCACCGGTCCAGGTCGACATGGCCGTCCCAGCGCAGGCACCGCAGCCTTTGGAAGGGGCCGGTCAGCTGGACCATGCCCGACGCGGTGACGCTCCGGGACCGGGAACCGGGGAGGACCTCCACCGCCGCCGAGACGTTGCAGTCGGGTCGGTCGTCGGCCACGGTGAAGGCGATGCGCCCCAGCGGGCGGCACTCGTCCACCGTGATCTCGGCCCCGTCCTGGCCCACGCGGTAGCGGGCGCCGGGCATCAGGTGGGTGCCCTCGGTCAGGCGGATGTCGGCCTTGGCCAGGTCCGGCTCGGCCAGGTGCCGCGCGTCGTCGAAGCGGGCGGCCTCGATCTCGGCCACCACCGCGTCGAGGACTGCGTCCGCCCACTCCCGTGACGGCGCGGTCAGCGTCACCTCGTGGTGCAGGTGGGTCACGAGCGGCATCGTGCCACGCGCGCCGGGCCCGAACTCGCTCGCCGGGTTTCGCGCCGTGCGGCAGGCTGGTCCGACCATGGTCGACGCTCCCCCCGCCGAGGCGCCGCTGCCCCGGGAGGTCCGGCGCAACGCCGCTGTGCTCGGCGCGGCGGTGGGGGTGTTCGGGGTGTCGTTCGGGGTGTTGGCCACCACGGCGGGGCTGAGCGTGCCCCAGGCGTGCGCGATGTCGCTGCTGGTGTTCACGGGCGCGAGCCAGTTCGCGGCGGTGGGGGTGGTGGCGACGGGCGGCTCCCTGGCCACCGCACTGGGCTCGGCGCTGCTGCTGGCGGCCCGCAACGCCGCCTACGGCGTGGCCATGGCGCCCACCTTCGCGCGGGCGTCGCTGCGCCGCCGGGTGGTGGCGGCCCAGCTGGTGATCGACGAGTCGACGGCGATGGCCACGGCCCAGGAGGGGCGCCGCGCCCGGGAGGAGGCGTTCTGGCTGACGGGCGTGGCCGTGTTCGTGTTCTGGAACACCGGCACGCTGCTGGGGGCGTTGGCCGGCGACGCCATCGGCAACCCCGAAGCGTGGGGCCTGGACGCCGCCTTCCCCGCGGGCTACCTCGCGCTGGCCATGCCCCACCTGCGCACACGCCAGGGCCGCGTGGCGGCGGCGTGCGGCGTGGCCATCGCCCTGGTCCTGGTCCCGCTGGCCCCGGCGGGCGTCCCCATCGTGGCCGCCGCGCTCGGCGTGTTCCCCGCCGTGCTGTTCGCCCCGCGGGAGCCGGCGCCGTGAGTTGGCTCGCCATCCTGGGGCTGGGTCTGGCGGCCTACGCCCTCAAGGCGCTGGGTCTGGTCGTGCTCGGCCCCCGCGCGGTCGAGGGGACGCTGCTACGCCTGGCCGGGCTGCTGCCGGCCGCGCTGCTCCCCGCCCTGGTGGTGGTGAACACCTTCGCCGGCGACCGCCGCCTGGTGCTCGACGCTCGGGCGGTGGGCCTGGCCGTGGCCGCACTGGCGGTGTGGCGCAAGGCACCGTTCGTGGTGGTGGTAGGCGGCGCGGTCGCGGCCACCGCGCTCACGCGCGCCCTGGCGTAGCGATTCTCCCGATTGAGCGGCGCGTGGAGGGGTAGCCGAGGGCGGACGCGCACGGCCCGGGAGACGACGTGACCAGCGATCGCCGCCAGAAGCAACGAGTGCGGCGGGCGGCCCGCCTGCGCTTGAGGCGCGAGCAGCAGGGTGAAGAGGAGGCGGCGGTCCAGCCGAAAGCGGCCGACAATCGCTTCGTCCGGTACCGCGAGACCGACGACCGGGCCGTCCGCAACGAGTTGGTCGAGGAGCACCGCTGGCTGGCACAGCACTGCGCCCGGCGCTTCGCCCGCAAGGGCGAGCCGATGGACGACCTGATGCAGGTGGCCATGGTCGGGGTGCTGAAGGCGGTCGAGCGCTTCGATCCCGCCTACGGCGTGGTGTTCACCACCTTCGCCATGCCCACGGTCATGGGGGAGCTGCGACGCCACTTCCGGGACAAGACCTGGTCGGTGCACGTGCCGCGCCGGGCCAAGGAGCTGTACCAGTCGGTGAGCGGCGTGGCCGAGGAGCTGAGCCAGACGCTGATGCGCTCACCCACCGTGCCCGAGATCGCGCAGCGGGCCGGGACGACGGTGGAGGACGCGCTGGAGGCATTGGAGGTGCGGGCCTCGTACCGGGGCGTGCCGCTGGCGCCCGCGGGCGAGGACGAGCGGACGGACGGACCGGCCTTCGGCTGGCAGGACCACGGTTACGACGCCACCGATGCCCGCCTGACGGTCGGCCGGCTGCTGGAGACGTTGCCCGACCGCGACCGGCGCATCGTCGAGATGCGGTACATGGGCGGGATGACGCAGACGGAGATCGCCGGCGAGGTCGGTGTCAGCCAGGTGCAGGTGTCGCGGCTGCTGCGGGCGGCGCTCGACCGCATGAGCCGCCCGCTCAGACGCGAGGGTGGCTGAGGCAACCCCGGAGCGGGCCGCGCTCCGGGTGATCGACTGCGATGGTCCCGGCATCAGTCGCCGCCGGGCGGGCCGGGGGTTCAGCTACCGCGACGTCGGCGACCGGCGGGTCGACGACCCCGACCTGCTCGACCGCATCAAGGCGCTCGCCATCCCGCCCGCGTGGACCGACGTGTGGATCTGTCCCGACCCGCGCGGCCACATCCAGGCCACCGGCTTCGACGCCAAGGGCCGCCGCCAGTACCGGTACCACGACGAGTGGCGGGCCCGCCGGGATCGCGAGAAGCACGATCGCATGCTGGAGCTGGCCCGCGCCCTGCCGCGCCTGCGCGACCGGCTGGCCCGGGACCTGGGGGCGGAGGGCACCGGGCGCGACCGGGTCCTGGCCTGCGGCGTGCGCCTGCTGGAGCTAGGCCTGTTCCGGGTGGGGAGCGAGGAGTACGTGGAGGACGGCAGCTACGGCCTGGCCACCGTGCGCAAGGGCCACGTCCGGGCCGTGGGCGACGAGCTGCGCTTCGACTACCCGGCCAAGAGCGGGAAGCGGCGGGTCGTGACCATCGGGGATCCCGAGGTGGCCGAAGTGGTGCGGGCGCTCAAGCGCCGCCGGCGCGGGGGGCCGGAGCTGCTGGCCTACAAGGACGAGCGGGGCCGCTGGGTGGACGTGCGCTCGGCCGACATCAACGACTACCTCCAGGAGGCGCTGGGCCCGGAGTTCTCGGCCAAGGACTTCCGCACCTGGGCGGCGACCGTGCTCGCCGCGGTGGCGCTGGCGGCCGAGGGCGCCAACGGCGACGGCGAGACCAGCGAGACGCAGCGCCGGCGGGCGGTGGTCCGCGTGGTGCGAGAGGTCGCCGCCGAGCTGGGCAACACGCCCGCGGTGGCTCGGGGCTCCTACGTGGATCCCCGGGTGATCGAGCAGTTCGAGCGGGGCGAGACCGTGGGCGACGACCTGGGCGCCGACCTGGGCGAGGTCGAGGTGCTGGACGACGGGTCCGCGGGGCTCGACGGGATCGCCCCCGAGCTGCTGGCCGAGATCGAGGCCGCGGTGGTGGCGCTGATCGAGCGGAGCGGGCGGCGACGCCGCTGATCGGCGGCAGGTCGATCGCGGCCCGCACCGCGGCACTTGGTCTCGTCAGTCCAGGAGCGGGACCAGCGCCTTGGCCACCGGCTCGAGGACGCGGGGGTCGAACGGCGCGTGGAAGTACACGATGCCGAGGTCCAGCCCAGCCTCGGCCCATGCCGCGGCGTCGGCCGCCACGGCGCCCGGGTCGACCGGGCCGGACGGGTCGACGCGCAGGTGGGTGGAGGTCACGATGTCGGCCGGGTCGCGGCCCAGAGCGGCGCAGTGCTCGGCGAGCACGCCGCGCAGGCGGGCGAACTCCTCGACCGGGCCCCGCGGGAGGTTCCAGTGCTGCGCCACCCGCGCCACCGTGCGCAGGGTGCGACGCTCGCCGACACCGCCGATGCAGATCGGCGGGTGGGGCTGCTGGACCGGCTTGGGCTCGCAAAACGCACCGGTCAGGGTGAAGTGCTCGCCCTGGTAGTCGAACGTCGGCTGGGTCAGCAGGCCCACGATCACGTCGCAGGCCTCGTCGAAGCGGTCCATCCGCGGGCCCAGCGCCATGAGGTCCATGCCGTACGCGCCCGCCTCGGTCGCGTTCCAGCCGGCGCCGAGGCCCAGCTCCAGCCGGCCGTCCGAGATCAAGTCCACCGTGGCCGCCATGTTGGCCAGCACCGCCGGGTGCCGGTACGGGGTGCCGGTGACGAGCACGCCGATCCGGAGGCGTTCGGTGGCCTGGGCGAGCGCGGCGATGCTGGTCCACCCCTCCAGGCACGGGTCGCTGCGGTCGCCGTAGATGGGCTCGAAGTGGTCGAACACCCAGCCCGACTCGAACACCTCGATCTCGTCCGCCGCCCGCCACATGGCGAGCAGGCCGTCCCAGCCCGTCCGCTCGGGCGAGGTCTTGATGGCGAAGCGCATCCGCTTATCCTGTCGCGCCGGGGGAGAGGGAGTACACACATGGGACTGACGCGTAGGTGCGCGGCGGGCATGGCACTGGCCGGGCTGATCGTGGCGGGCGTCGGCGGCTGCGGCGGCGGGGACGACGATGACTCCTCGAGCGACACGACCGAGAGCGACCAGGACGAGGCGACCGAGACCTCGGCGGCCGATGACATCGACATCCAGGCGTTCTGCCACGGCTTCACCGCCGTGGACAAGGCGTTCTTCCGGCTGCCGGACGACCCCGATGCGCTGGCCGACTTCGTCGAGGCCAACATCACGCCCCACATCGAGCCGACAGTGGCCAACGCGCCGCCCGAGCTGGCCGAGAACGTGCGGGTGATGTTCGACGCCCTGGAGTCGGCGCTCACCAACGCCGACTTCTCCGCCTTCGGTACGCCCGACTTCGTCGCCGCCCAGAGCGCGGTCTACCCCGAGCTGGCCGAGACCTGCGGCTTGGGATCCCTCGATGCCGTCGCCATCGACTACGGCTTCGAGGGCGTCCCGGCGACGCTGCCCGCGGGCACCACCATCGTGACGCTCGACAACCAGAGCGCGGCCGGCGAGTTCCACGAGCTGACCATCGCCCGCATCAACGACGGGGTCACCGAGACCGTCGAGCAGATCCTGGCCATGTCGGACACCGACGCCGCCGCCCGGGTCGCCCTCGCGGCCAGCGCCTCGGCCGAGGTGGGCGAGATCGGCGGCGCCACCATCGACCTGGTCCCCGGGCGCTACCTGTACGCGTGCTTCGTGCCCATGGGCAGCATCGGCGCCCAGGAGGGCACCGGCGACCCGCACTATCTCTCCGGCATGTACGGCGAGTTCACGGTGGCGTGAGCGGCGCTCAGCCCGAGCTGGCGAAGCTCCTGACCCGCACCACGTAGCCGGCCTGCTCCAGGGCGGCGACCACCCGCTCGGCGTGGGTCAGGTCCAATGTCTCCACCGTGACCTCCACCACCGCCGACCGGGCCGACAGGTCCACGAACAGCCGCTGGTGCAGGATCTCGACGATGTTGGCGCCCTGGTCGCCGAGCAGCGTGGTGAGGTTGCCCATGCTCCCGGGCACGTCCGGCACCTCGACGTGCAGCCGGGTCAACCGCCCGTGGCGGATGAGCCCCCGCATGATCACCGACGCCAGCAGCCGGGGGTCGACGTTGCCGCCGGTGAGCACCACGCCCACCTTCCTGCCGGCGAAGCGGTCCCGGTGCCCGATCAGGGCGGCCACGCCTGCGGCACCGGCCCCCTCGACGACCACCTTCTCGATCTCCAGCAGGAGGTTCATGGCCTCCTCGACGTGTTCCTCGCTGACCGTGACGATGTCGTCGACGAGGGCCTCGACGATGCGCCCGGTCAGGCGCCCGGCCCGGGCCACGGCGATGCCCTCGGCGATGGTGGGGCCGCCGCAGTCGGGCTCCACCCCGGCGACGCGCGCCGCCATCGAGGCGTAGCGCGCGGTCTCCACCCCGACGAGCTCGACGCCGGGGGCCAGGTGGCGGGCGGCCACGGCCATGCCGGCGAGCAGCCCGCCCCCGCCCACCGGCACCAGCAGCACGTCGAGGTCGGGGTCGTCGGCCAGCATCTCCAGCGCGCATGTCCCCTGGCCGGCGATGACGTCCGGGTCGTCGTAGGGGTGGACGTAGGTGCGTCCCTCGGCCTGGGCCAGGCGCAGCGCCTCGGCCTCCGCCGCGGCCAGGTCCTCGCCCAGCAGCACCACCGTCGCCCCCAGCTCCCGGGTGCGTTGCACCTTCACGAACGGCGTGGCCCGGGGCATCACGATGGTGGCGTCGATGCCGAGCCGGGTGGCGTGATAGGCGACGGCTTGGGCGTGGTTGCCCGCCGACATGGCCACCACGCCGCGGCTGCGCTCCTGCTCGTCCAGCAGCAGCAGCTTGTTGAGCGCGCCCCGCTCCTTGAAGGCGGCGACGAACTGGAGGTTCTCGAACTTCACCACCACCGTGCACCCCAGGACCTGGGACAGCGTGCGGGAGTGGGTGCTGGGGGTGCGTTCCACGGCCCCGGTGATGCGCTTGGCCGCGTCCACTATGTCGTCGTAGGTGACCGGTAGGTCACCGGGGTCGTGGCCGACCCCCATGTTGTGTTTCACTTGTCGGTCCGGAGGGTGCGCTGGTTGATGGTCATGTCGTCCAGCGCCTCGGGGTCGGGCGACACGCCGAGCCCCGGTCCGCTGGGCACGATCATGGTGCCACCCCGGGACTCGAACGGCGGCGTGAGGTCCCGGGCGTAGTAGCGGGACGACGGGCCCAGGTCGGGCGGCAGGTTGCAGCCCGGCAGCGCGGCCACCGCCAGGTTCAGGGCCCGGCCCAGCCCCGTCTCCAGCATCCCGCCACAGCGGAGTGCCACCCCGGCGTCCCGGCAGCGCTGGTGGATCCGCCGGGCTTCGACCAGGCCGCCCACCCGGCCGGCCTTGAGGCTCACCGCGCCACAGGCGTCGAGCGTCAGCGCCGAGTCGAGCTGGGCCAGCGAGCCGATCGACTCGTCCAGGCACACCGGGACCCCGATCCGCCGCGCCAGCCGGGCGTGGCCCACCAGGTCGTCGGGGGCGAAGGGTTGCTCCAGGGCCACCAGCCCGATCGAGGTGTCGGCCACCCGGCCGAGCGTGCCCAGGTGCTCCACCGAGTCGCTGCGGTAGGCGCCGTTGGCGTCGGCCAGCAGCGCCACCTCGTCGCCCACCTCGGAGCGGATGGCCCGCAGCGGCTCGACGTCCCAGCCGGGCTGGATCTTGATCTTGAACGCCCGGTGGCCCTGGCCGTGCCAGCGCAGCACGTCGTCGACCAGGTCGTCGAGTTTGCGGGCGAGGCCGAGGGCGATGCCGGTGGGCACGACCGGGCGGGTGGCGCCCAGGAACGAGGCCAGGGACCGGCCCTCGGCCCGCAGCCCGGCGTCGAGCGCCGCGCACTCCAGAGCCGCCTTGGCCATCTGGTGGCCGCGCACCTCGCGCAGCGAGCGGCCCTCCAGCAGCCGGGGGACCAGGTGGTGCTCCAGCACGTGCAGGGCCCCCAAGGTGTACTCGGGCCAGTAGGTCGGCTCGGGCTCGGCCACGCACTCGCCCCAGCCGTCGGGCCCGTCGGCCACCAGGGCCCGGACCACGACGATGTCGCGGCGGCGCAGCGTGCCGCGGGAGGTCGCGAACGGCTCCGCCAGCGGTACCCGCACCATGCGCAGCTCGATCCCGTCGAGCGCGACCTCCATGTCCTTATCATCGCGGGCCGTTGAGGTCCCGGGCGGGAACCCGGGAGGGTGGCGGGTCGGTAGCCTGGACGCGTCATGTCGCGTGTGATGTCCCCCACCCTGTCCGCCCCCAAGGCCAACGACCCCTGCTGGTGCGGGAGCGGGCGCAAGTTCAAGCGCTGCCACAAGGCCAGCACCGAGCACATCCGCCCTGGTCACGTGGGCCCTTCCCGGCCCGTGCCGCCGGAGATCCCCCGGCCGCCGTACGCGGAGAGCGGCGTGGCGGTGCGCCGGTCCGAGCCCCACGTGCGCACCCGCGACGTCATCGAGCGCATGCGCCGGGCGGGCCGGGCCGCGGGCGAGATCCTGCGCACGGTGGGCGCGGCGGTGGCGCCGGGCGTCACCACCGACGAGCTGGACGCCCTGTGCCACGAGGAGTGCATCCGCCGTGGCGGCTACCCCAGCCCGCTCAACTACAACGACTTCCCCAAGTCGCTCTGCACCTCGGTCAACGAGGTCATCTGCCACGGCATCCCCGACGACCGGGCGCTGATCGACGGCGACATCGTCAACCTGGACGTGACCGTCTTCCTGGACGGCGTCCACGGGGACACCAACGCCACCTTCCCGGTGGGCACCATCGACCCCGCCTCGGCCGACCTCATCCGGGTCACCCGCGAGTGCCTCGACCGGGGCATCGCCTCGGTCAAGCCCGGGCGCCAGATCCGCGAGATCGGCCGGGCCATCCAGGCCCACGCCGAGGGCCACGGCTACGGCGTCGTGCGGGCCTTCGTGGGCCACGGGATCGCGGAGCAGTTCCACACCGACCTGCAGATCCCCCACTACGACGACCCGCGGGCCACCACCGTGATCGAGCCGGGCATGACGTTCACCATCGAGCCCATGATCACCATGGGCGCCTTCCAGCACGAGCTGTGGCCCGACCGCTGGACCGCGGTCACCGTCGACCGCCGCCGCACCGCCCAGTTCGAGCACACGCTGCTCGTCACCGACGACGGGGTCGAGATCCTCACCCAGGTGGACTGACCGCGGCGCAGAAGTCGTCGATCCGGGCCCGCAGCCCGTCCAGGCTGGCGGTCCAGAACGCCTCGTCGGCCAGGTCGATCCCGAAGCGGGCGCCCAGCTGGGACGCGGTCTCCATGCCGGTGAAGGACAGCATGTCGGCGTACTCCGTTCGGAAGGCGGCGGCGTCGTCCTGCCAGCGGGCGTAGAGACCCAGCCCGAACAGCAGGCCGAACGTGTAGGGCCAGTTGTAGAACGTCGAGCCGTAGTAGTGGGGCTTGGCCGCCCACATCAGCGGGTGGCGCTCGCCGGGGTCGAGGGCGTCGCCGTAGGCCTCCGCCTGGGCCTCGGCCATGAGCTCGGACAGCTCCCGCACCGGCACCGTCGAACCGCGGCGCCGGGCGAACAGCCAGGACTCGAACAGGAACCGGCTGCGGATGTCCACCACGACCTGGCAGGCGCCCTGGAGGTCCGCCTCGAGCAGCGCGAGCCGCTCGCCGCCCTGGGCCGACTCCAGGGACCGGTCGGTGAGGATGGTCTCGCAGAAGATGCTGGCCGTCTCGGCCAGCGCCATGGGCGTCGAACGCTGCAGCTCGCTGCGGTCCGCCAGCGTGGTGTTGTGGTAGGCGTGGCCGAGCTCGTGGGCCAGCGTGTGCACCGAGTCGATGGATCCGTCGAAGTTCATGAGGATGCGGCTGGCCCCGTCGCCCATGTGCATGCAGAAGCCGCCGCCCACCTTGCCGGCGCGGGGCCCGGCGTCGACCCAGCGCTCGTCGCGGGCGCGGCGGGCCACGGCCACCAGCTCGTCGCCGTAGCCGGCGAAGGCGGCGTCGACCGTGGCGGTGGCAGCGTCCCAGCCGACCGAGGGGGCGTCGCCCACGGGGGCGAACAGGTCCCAGAAGGCGACACGCGGCTTGCCGAGGGCCCGGGCCTTGGCGGTCAGGTAGCGGCGGAAGTCGGGCAGGGAGTCGTCCACCGCCGCCTGCATGGCATCGAACGCGGGCCGTTCGACCGCACTGGCCTCCAGCACCGGGTCGAGCGGGTCGTCCCAGCCCCGGCGGGCGCCCAGCGCCAGCGTCTCGCCCTTGATGGCGTTCAGCGCGGCCGCCAGCGGGACGGCGTTGGCCTGCCAGGCGGCCAGCTCGGCCCGGAAGGCGGCCTCGCGGGTGGCGGCATCGGGGTGGGTGGCCAGACCCCGTACCGCGAAGATGGGCAGCTCCTCGGTCCGGCCGTCGGGATGCTCGACGGTGGCGGTCACGCCCGCGGTCACGTCCCCGTAGAGCCGGGTCCACGCGGTGCTTCCGGTGATGCCCAGCTCGGCCGCGAGCGCCTCCTCCGGCTCGGGCATCTGGTGGTCGGCGCGGCGGGCCGCCTTGCGCAGCGGCCAGGCGTGGGCCGCGGCCGCGGGGCTCTGGTCCACGAGGTCGTCGACGTCGACGCGCCCGAGCCAGGCGTCGAACCGCGTGCGCAGGCCGGTGATGCGGGCGTCCTGGGTCGCCAGGCGGGACAGCAGGGCCTGTGCGGCCTCGTTGCCCGAGTCGGTGCTCACGTGGCCGTAGGCGAAGCTCTCCAGCCGCGAGAATCGGTCCAGCACGTCGTTGAGCGCCGCCAGCACGCCGTCGAACGCGGCCGGGTCGGCCCGCTCGTCAGTGCCGCCGGCGCCGTTGCCGCGCACGTCGTGGCGGTCGCACAGCTCCGCCAGCCCGTCGATGGCCTGGCCGAGCGCGGCCTCGGCCGCGGTGGCCTCGGGGCCGTCCACGGTGGGGAACAGGCTGTCCAGGTCCCAGGTGGGGAGCATGGCGCCATGCTGCCATCGCTCCGCCGGGTAGGGCGCGCGACGGCCGGCCGATCCAGGTGGCGGGAATCGGCCGGCCGTCGCAGGGTCCCCCAAAGGGGTTGGGGAGTTAAGCCGCTAGCGCGGCGAAGATGGAAACGCCACCTGGGCCGACCAGGCAGCCCACGATGATGAGCACGATGCCGAGCAGCACCTCACCCTGAACGATGCGGATGATGCCGAATATCACGAGCACCGCAGCAATGAGCCAGAGAATAAACAGCATGTCCACGTGCGTACCCCCGCCCGCAGCCCGTCAGACGTTCAGGACCGATGCCAGGGCGCGGGCGAGGTCGCCGCGGGGCTCGACCGTGACGCCCTCGGGCAGCCCCAGCCACGCCGCCATGGCGGCCAGCTCGGCCGCCAGCTCGGCGCAGACCCGGTCCCGGTCGGCGGCCACCGTGGGCTCGGCCCAGGCCGAGCGCACGCGCAGCACCCCGGCCTGGCGATCGGCCTTGAGGTCCACCCGGGCCACCAGCGCCTCGTCCAGCAGGAAGGGCAGCACGTAGTAGCCGTGCACCCGCTTCGGCTCGGGCACGTAGATCTCGATGCGGTAGCGCATGTCCCACAGCCGCGCGGTGCGCGCCCGCTCCCAGATGAGCGAGTCGAACGGCGACAGCAGCGCCCGGGCCCGCAGCCGTCGCCGGGGCCGCCGGGCGTCGGGGTGCAGGTACGCGGGCTCGGACCAGCCCTCCACCCGCACCGGGACCAGCGCCCCCTCGGCCGCCAGCTCGGCCACCAGCGGCCGGGCCGCGGGTACGTTGAGGCGGTAGTAGTCGGCCAGGTCGCGGGCGGTGCCGATGCCGTGGGCGGCCGCCGCCACCAGCAGCAGCCGGCGCCACGCCTCGGGTTGTGGGGGTGGCTCGGCCGCCAGCACGTCCGCCGGCAGCCACAACGACGGCAGCATGTAGTGGCGGGTGAAGCCGTTCCGGCGCACCGCGGTCACCTCGCCCGCGTAGAACAGGTGCTCCACCACCCGCTTGCCGTCGCCCCAGCCCCACCAGCTCGTCTCGCGGCGGGGCCCCTGCCGGTTCACGTCCAGCTCGCCGATGGGGACGGGACCGCGGGCGGTGATCTCCGCCAGCGCCGCGCTGACCAGGTCGGGCTTGTCCCGGGCGCTGCGGCGGACGCCCAGCCAGGCGTGGCCCTCGGCCATGCGCCAGCGCAGCAGCGGGTAGCGCTCCACCGGGTGCAGCGACGCCTCGTGCCCCCAGTACTCGAACACCTCCCGGCTCGACCACAGCCAGCGGGTCAGGGCGTCACGGTCGTAGGGCCCGAGCCGGGCGAAGAACACCAGCTCGTGGCTGCGGGTCACCACGTTGACCGAGTCGATCTGCACCGTCGCCAACCGGTCGAGCACCGCCCGGAAG
>JBKPRV010000004.1:0-5350 GCA_046734715.1 Actinomycetota bacterium
CTTCTCGACGGTCCCCGCCCGGTAGTCGATTCCCCCCGGCTCGGCGACGCCACCGACCTTTGCGCTAGGTCGGTGGCGTCGACGGGTCGTGCGTCGGCTGATCGCGTCAGTCGCTGGCGTCAGGTCGTGAGGATGGTGGCGGCCGCAGTGCCGGGGGCGCCGTAGACCTGCGCGAACCCGGCCTTCGGGTTGCCGGGGACCTGGCGGTCGCCGGCCTGGCCGCGGAGCTGGCGGACGATCTCGTGGAACTGGCGTAGGCCCGACGCGCCGATCGGCTCGCCGTTGGCGATGAGGCCGCCGTCGGTGTTGACCGGCATCGGGCCGCCGATCTCCGTGGCGCCGTCGGCGACCAGGCGCTCCTGGTCGCCGTCGGCGCAGAATCCGTTCTCGGCCATGTGGATCACCTCGGCGCCCGCGTCGGTGTCCTGCAGCTGGATCACGTCCACGTCCTCGGGGCCGATGCCGGCCTCCTCGTAGGCGGCACGCGAGGCGTACACCGTGGGGGCGTCGTCCCGCTCGACCGCGGCCCAGGTGCTGTGGACCTCGTGGGCGCCGTAGCGGCGGGTGCGCAGCGTCGCCGCCCGCAGGTAGACGGGCGTCGACGTGTAGCTGGAGGCGATCTTGGCCCGGCACAGCACGGCGGCGGCCGCGCCCTCGTCGGGGGCGCAGAACATGTACTGGGTCAGCGGGTAGTTGAGCATCCGGGCGCCGAGGATGTCCTCCTCGGGGACCGGCTTGCGGCGGAAGGCGTTGGGGTTGAGGGCGCCGTTGCGGAACGCCTTGGCCGCCACCTTGGCCAGGGTCTCGTGCGAGATGCCGTGGTCGTGCATGTAGCGGTTGATCTTCATGCCGAAGAACTTGGTGGTCAGGAAGTAGCCCATCTCGCCGTACCAGGCCGGCGCGCCGTAGTCGACCGGGTCGGCGGTCAAGGCGCCGGCGTCGTGCTTGTCCATCCCCACCGCCACCGCCACGTCGTAGCGGCCCGAGCGGATGGCATCGGCCGCCAGTTGCAGCGCCGTGGCCGCGGTGGCGCAGCCGTTGTAGACGTCCATGAACGGGATGCCGGTCAGGCCCAGCCGCCCGATCACCGCGTCCGGGTTGTCCACCGTGTAGCTGCCCCCGAACGCCACCTGCACGTCCGGCCACGCCACGCCCGCGTCCGCGCACGCGGCCCGGGTCGCCTCGGCGGCCATGTCGATGGCCGACTTGGGGCCGAACCGGCCGAAGGGATGCAGCCCCACCCCGATGATCGCGACGTCCTGCATCAGCCTCTCCCCTCTCCCACCGGTGCGAACGCGTAGGTCATGACCTCGGTGCCGTCCTCGTCGACCCGGAACGGCACGATGGCCAGCTCGACCTCCATGCCGAACTCGAGCTTCGCCGGGTCGGCCTCGGTCAGCCGGGCCTCGACCCGCACCTCGTCGCCCAGCTGGACCAGCCCGACGCCGTAGGGCCGGAACGTCTCCAGCGTCTCGCCGCCCGCGTAGGGCTCCTTGGGCAGGAAGTCCTGGGTCGTCCAGGTCCACAGCGTCCCCCGCCGGGGCAGGAGGTGGCGCTCCGGGTCGGGGTTGCCGCAGCGAGGGCACGACGGGCCGAGCGGGAACGTCACCGCCGCGCACTGAGCGCACCTCGCGCCGATGAGCTGTGGCTCGTCGGCCGGCCAGGTGAAGACGTCGGGGGCGAAGGCGACCTGGGTCACGGGCGATCTCCTCGTCGGGTCAGAGCGGCAGGATGGACGGCAGCGAGCGGCGGGCCAGCAGGTCGTCGCCCAGCCGGCGGGTCAGGGAGCGGGCGTCGCCCAGCAGCCGGTCCAGCACGTGGACCCGCCGGACGTAGCGGTGGAGCGGGTGCTCGGTGGTGAAGCCGATGCCGGCGAGCACCTGCTGGCTGTGGCGGGCGACCGTGCGGGCGCCCCGCCCGGCCAGCGCCTTGGCGACGCCCGCGGCCAAGGCGGACCGGTCGTCCCACGCCGCCGCCAGGGCGGCATCGGCGGCCTCGACGGCGACCAGGCTCTCCGCCAGCCGGTGGCGGACGGCCTGGAACGAGGCGATGGGCCGCCCGAACTGGATGCGCTCGAGGGCGTGCGCCCGGGCCAGGTCGAGCATGGCGCGGGACGCCCCGACCAGCTCGTGAGCCAGGGCGCGCTGCCCGGCGGCGACGGCCTCGGGCCATGGGACGCATGAGGACTCGGCGTCGGGCCAGGCCGTCGTGGCCGTCACCTCGATCAGCCCCAGCCCGGGATCGAGGCCCTGCACCGGCCGCAGCCCGAGCGTGCCGGTGGCGAGGACCGCGGCGGCCCGCTCGCCGACGACCACCGCCCAGTCCCGTTCGGCCACGGCGAAGACCGCGAGCCCGGCGACGGTCACGCTCCCGCCGTACACGCGGCCCGGCGGGTCGCAGCTGCCGAGCGGTGGCAGCACCACCGACACCGCGCCATCTCCGAGGCCCAGGGCCGAGGCCATCACGTGGTCGAGGGCGGACGAGGTGGCGTTGGCCGAGCCCTGGAGCTCGAACAGCGTGGACACCGCCATCGCCGAGTCGGCGGCATGCGCGTCCGCCCAGCCGAGGTCGTTCAGGGCCGCGTCCAGCGGAGCCCCGGTGTGCCGGGCGGTCACCTGCGCCAGGCTCTTGGCGAACAGCTCGCGCGCTTCCGAGTCCATCAGCGGTCCGCCCCCAGGTCGAGCAGGCGCCGGGCCACGATGTTGCGCTGGATCTCGGCGCTGCCCCCGTAGATGGTGGCGGCGCGCGAGTAGAGGAACTCGGCTCGTAAGCGCTCGGCCGCCGGGTCGTCGCCCAGCACCAGATCGCTCGCCAGCCCGTCGGCGATCAGGTCGAACACCGCCTGCTCGGTGCCGGCCAGCAAGATCTTGTCGATCGACGTCTCGGGGCCGAGCCGCTCCCCCGCCGCCAGCCGGTGCTGAGTGGCCCGCGATCGGGCGCGGAGGGCGTAGAGCTGCTGGAACACCTCGCCCACCTCGCCGGCGGTGACGGCGCCGGGGGGCACGGCCGCCAGGAACCGGTCCAGCCGCCGGTGCAGGTAGGCGCCGCGGTGCCACAGCGCGGTGCTGCGCTCGTAGGGCAGCAGGTCCATGGCCACGGACCAGCCCTGGCCCACGTCCCCCAAGGTGCGGTCGGCGGGCACGGCGACGTCGTCGAAGAACACCTCGGAGAACTCCTCGACCCCGTGCATGGTCTCGAGGGGCCGCACGGTGATGCCGGGGCTGTCCATGTCCACGAACAGGGCGGTGATGCCCTTGTGCGCCGACTCGGGGGTGCCGGTGCGGGTGAGCAGGACGCAGCGGTCGGCGTACTGGGCCAGGCTGGTCCACACCTTCTGGCCGGAGACCCGCCAGCCGTCGGCGACCCGAGTGGCGCGGCACGACAGCGAGGCCAGGTTGCTGCCGGTGCCCGGCTCGGAGAAC
This sequence comes from Actinomycetota bacterium, assembly GCA_046734715.1. Lineage (GTDB taxonomy): Bacteria > Actinomycetota > Acidimicrobiia > Acidimicrobiales > VFJN01 > ZC4RG19. Next base: position 3,423 of record JBKPRV010000004.1, read on the forward strand.
CCCTGGCACCAGGTCTCGTCGCCCCGCAGCAGGCGGGGCACCATGACCGCGGCCAGCTCGGGGCGGGCGAAGTCGATCATGGTGGGGGCCAGCACCTCGGTCATCGAGTAGAGGCCCGGCTCGACCAGGTCGCGGGTGGTGAGCGCTTCGCCCAGGTAGCCGCGCAACAGCGGTGATCCGCCCAGGCCGCCCACCCGCTCGGGCCAGCCCCAGCGCATCCAGCCCGCGTCGAACGCCAGCCGCTTGACCTTGGCGAGCTGGTCCATCTGCTGGTCCAGCGTCCCCCGGTGCTCGTACTTCGGCGCCAGGGCGGCGGCGTTCTCGCCGAGCCAGCGGTCGAGCGCCGGCCTGAGCTCGCTCAGGTTCATGCCCGCGTCGGCTCTGGGCGGGTCGGATCGTGCGGCTTGCCCGAGTCGCGGGCCCCGCTCCGGCGCAGGAACGTCATGGCCCGGGTGTGCAAGCGCCAGCCCTGCCCGGTGCGCCGGTAGGTGTCGGTGTACCAGCCGATGCGCATCGAGTGGGTGGTCTGGTCGACGAAGCACAGCGGCTGCTCGCCGGTGCCGGTGTCGCCCTCGAGCTCGATGGCCGGCGTGCCGGTGAGGAACAGTCCCTTCGGCGCCGCCGCCACCAGGGCGGGGAAGTCGGCCAGCGTGTAGGTGTCGCCGAACGCGCTGTAGCTGCCGTCGGGCGTGAACACGTCGATGACGGCGTCGATGTCGTCCTTGGTCATGCCGACCGCGTAGCGAGCGAGCAGCTGCTCGATCTCGACGATGTCGGCCAGCTGCGACTGGTCCACTCAGGCCTCCCCGTAGCCGTAGACGACGTGCACCGTGGCCGTCGTGGGCACGGACTGGCAGGTGAGCACCCACCCGTCCGCCACCTCGTCGTCGGTCAGCGCGTTGTTGGTGTACATGGTGACCGCGCCCTCGACCAGCCGCGCCATGCAGGTGGCGCAGTTGCCGGCCTCACACGAGAACGGCGCGGCCAGCCCCAGCTCCCGGGCCGTCTGCAGGATCGTCGTGCCCGGGTGGTGGTCAATCGTGCCGGTCTGACCGTCGAGCTCGATGGTGACCCGCGTGGCGCCGGTTGCCGCGGTCGCCGGCTCGGCTGCCGCGGGCGGCGGCGCCGGGTCGAAGCGCTCGATGCGGATGCGGGCCGGGTCGACGCCGCGGGCCAGCAGCGCGCCCTCCACGATGTCCATGAACGGCACGGGGCCGCACACGTAGACGTCGGCGGCCGCCGCCGCGTCGGCGAAGGGGGCGACGGCGGCGGCGTCCACGAAGCCCTGCTCGACGTCGAGGCGGTGGACCAGAGCCAGCCGGTCCGGGTACTGCGCGGCCAGCGCGTCGAGCGCCGCCCCGAAGATCACCGAGTCGCGGTCGCGGTTGGCGTACAGCAGGCGGACCCCCCGGTCGGTGGTGGCGAGCGCGGCCTTGACCACGGAGTACACGGGCGTGATGCCGCTGCCGGCGGCGAAGGCCACGACGTCGCCGTCCCCTTCACCCAGGCAGAAGACGCCGGCCGGTCGGGTGGCCTCGACCAGGTCGCCGGGAGCCAGATTGTCGATCATGGCGTTGGACACCAGGCCGCCCGGCACCCGCTTCACGGTGACCTGGAGCTCGGCGTCGACCCCGGGCGACGACGACATCGAGTAGCTGCGCAGGTGCTGCTGGCCGTCGACCGGAACGCGGAAGGTGAGGAACTGGCCGGCCTCGTAGGCGTACGCGTCCCGCAGCTCGTCGGGCACGTCGAGCACGAAGGAGGCAGACTCGGCGGTCTCGGGCACGACGCGAGCGACCCGGAGCGGGTGGAACCCGTGGTCACGCACTGCGCCCGGCGGCGAAGCCGCAGCGGCCGAGATCGCCATGAAGGGCTACGATAATCTAGTTCTCAGTTTCCGACAACGTCAGTTGCACAGGGAGGGGACG
>JBKPRV010000005.1:0-4666 GCA_046734715.1 Actinomycetota bacterium
GCAGGCCGAGCTGCGGGACATCTTCGCCACCCGCACCACCCGGGAGTGGATCGCCTTCGGCGACGCCCACAACACGCCCATCGCCCCGGTGAACACGCCCCAGACGCTGGCGGACGATCCCCAGTTCCAGCACCGCCTGCCGTTCCACCCCCAGGAGGCGCTCGGCGCCGAGCAGCTGCCCACCCCCATCAAGCTGATGGGCGAAGACCTGGGCGTGCCCACCAAGGCCCCGACACCAGGCCAACACACGGACGAGGTACTGGCGGATGTACTGGGCTACGCCCCGGACCGCATAGTCGAACTGCGCTCGGCCGGCGCCTTCGGCTGACGCCCCGCGGCGTTGGCGTGGGCCTCCGGCGCTGGCGGCCCGCTGCGTGCGTTCGGTGTGGTGGGGTGGCTGGGGTGGGGGAGTGCTGCGGTGCTGGCGCGGGCCTCGGGCGCTGGCGGCCCGCTGCGTGCGTTCGGCGACGGGCTGCTGGGGCGAGGGTGTGTGGGGTTCGTCGGGGTGTCGGGTGTTGGCGGTTTGCTGGGTGCCGTCGGTGTGGCGGGGTGGCTGGGGCGAGGGTGTGTGGGGACGGGGTGGGGTCAGCATTCGTGGATCGTGAGGGCGATGGCGTGGGCCAGGTCACGGGGGTAGAGGCTGTGGACTGAGTCGAGGAGGTCGTTGCGGGCGGGGAAGGCTGAGAGGAGCCAGCGGGCCCACATGCCGTCGTCCATCCAGTGGGCCAGGTCGGGTGAGGCTTCGAGGCCGGGGAGGTCGACGGCCTTCGGGTGGGCCCGGAGGCGGGACCAGGGCCACGCGGCGGCCAGTGCCTTGCACGCTCGGGCCAGGGCGATCGGGTCGGCCGGGACCGGGTCTGGCCCGGCGGCGGGGTGGAGGCTGGCGACCGAAGGCCAGTCGCGGAGCGCGGACCGGGGGCGGGAGCCGGCGGCGTCGACCAGGCGGTCGAGCCAGCACAGGGACCACAGGCCGGTCGTGCTGGCCGGTGGGGCGGCCGTCGGCAGGCCGAGGGCCCGCCGGCACGCGTCGGCCACGGTGCCCTCCGGTGGCTCGGGGATCGCAGCCGGTGTGTGGACACCCTGCTGCATGAGGGTGGCCGCCGCGCCCGACCGATGGACCAGGACCGTCACGAACACCTCACCCAACCCCAGGCCCACCTGTCGCCGCCCCGAATCGTCGAGCGTGTGGGCCCACCCGGCGCCGGCCACGCCGATGGCGGTCCAGTGCCCGGGCGCCACGAACCGCAGCAGCAGCTCGAGCGGGTGGGCGCCGTCGAGCGGGAACCAGACGAGCGCGTCGGGGCGGACGTCCGTGAGCCACATGATGGCCGTCTCCGCGCCCGCCGCCCGGATCTGGGAGGTGGCCTGGCGGGCGAGGGCGAGGAGTCGGGTGTGCAGGGGGTCGGACGGAGTAAGGCACATGGGAGCCTCCGGGCAGGGCGAAACCACCGGTTTGTCGGCGGTCACGTGCCTGGAGTGCTCGGCCGGGGGACCACAAACCCGCTGACTGCGTTGGTGAGCGCTGCGGATCATCCGCTGGCACGAACGTTAGTGCGGGGGTATGACAGTTTAGGGGTGAACAGGGGAGTCCACGAAAGAGATCATGTTCACCCGGCGACGCTCGACCAGCAGCCTGGTCAGGCGCGCGTCGCTGGCCACGTAGGCGTCCAGCTCGTCGAGCGCCAGCTCGTGGATCCGCTCGCGGTCGACCTCCACCGGCGTGAGGCCCACCACCCGGGCGATCGCCTTGAGCGAGCACGAGATGTGCAGCACCCGGCCCACGTCGCCGCGGTACATGCGGTAGCCGTCCAGGTGCCGATGGGCGTACCACCAGGCCCGGTAGGCGCCCGCGTGGCCCGCCAGCGGGCCTCGGCTGAGCACCACCGTCGGGTCCGGGACCAGGCGCAGCCCCAGCGCGACCCCGGCGATGGCGGCCCGGTCGGCCAGGAACGGCAGGTCGAAGGCGGCGCCGTTCCACGTGGCCAGGATCCCGGGGTCGAGAGAGCGCAGCCGGGCGTCGAGGGCCGCCAGCAGGTCGGGCTCAGGGCCGCCGAAGACCTCGTCGCCGCCGGCCGTCGACAGGGCGGCGCTGACCACCGGGGACACTGCCGGGTCCAGGCCGTCCACGGAGGTGTCGGTCTCGATGTCGAGCCCGTAGACGGCCGGTTCCGTCATCGCAGGGCGAGCACCACCGCCACGTAGTGGCAGACGTAGCCGGCGAGGGTGCAGGCGTGAAACACCTCGTGGTAGCCGAACACGCCCGGGACCGGGTTGGGGCGCCGCAGGGCGTAGACCACGCCACCGACGCTGTAGGCGAGGCCGCCGGCCACGATGAGGGCGACGATGCCCGGCCCACCCTCCCGCGCCAGCGCCGGCAGCACGCCGACCGCGACCCAGCCGAGCGCCACGTAGAACGGCGTGTACAGCCAGGCCGGGGCGGACAGCCACGCGACCCGGAAGACGATGCCGGCCAGCGCCCCCACCCACACGACCGTGAGCACCACCGAGCGGGCCCGGCCGTCCAGCAGGGCCAGGCAGATCGGCGTGTAGGTCCCGGCGATCATCAGGAAGATGTTCGAGTGGTCCAGCCGCCGCAGCAGGGCGTGCGTGCGGGCGTCCCAGTGGCCGCGGTGGTACAGCGCACTCACGCCGAACAGCTCGGCGCTGGCCAGCGCGTAGATCAGGCAGCCCCACCGCTCGGCGGCATCGTCGGCGACGAAGAGGACCAGCACCGCCCCCGCCACCAGCGACACCGGGAAGGCGATCAGGTGGAGCATGCCCCGCAGGCGCGGCTTCGCGGGCGACCCGACGACCGCTCCGGAGATCGTCGTGGGGGCTGGCGGCGGCATGCCCCCAAACTAACGACAGGTGCACCCCCAGCCGGGTGTTATGCCGCCTCGCCCGTGCGGGCGGTGAGCGTGTGCAACAGGCGGGCCTGGATCGCCCGGTCGTGCCGGTCGTCGATGACCGACCGGTCCCGGGGACCGGGACCGGGAACTAACAACGGGTGCGCCCCCAGCCGGGTGTTATGCCGGCTCGCCCGTGCGAGCGGTGAGGGTGGTGTGCAACAGGCGGGCCTGGATCTCTCGGTAGTGCGGATCGTCGATGACCGAGACCCGGTCCCGGGGCCGGGGCAACTCGACCGGGATCACGTCGGTCACCGACGGCCTGGGCGGGTTGCCCAGCACCACGGGGTCGATCTTCACGTCGTCGAGCGATGTGCCGGTGGCCGGCGGCCAGTAGCGCAGCCAGATGTCGTGGGTGCCGCCGGGGACGGTCATGCCCAGTGCGGGAGTGCCCGCCGAAGCCAGGGCGTCGTGGGCAGCGTCGAGGTCGCCGTACCCGGCATCGGCCAGCGCGGATGGCAGCGTGATGGCCTGGCCGTTCTGGTTGAGCATCATGGCGACCTGCCATTCCCGGCTGGTGCCGCCGATCCCGGTGGCCAGCGAGAACGGCATGCCGAACAGGCAGTGGGCGCCGTCGATCTGGCCCGCCAGCAACGCGTCCCGGGTGGCGCGCCACGACGCCTGCTTGATGACGGCCACCTCCAGGTCGCGCTCGTCGTAGTAGCCCAGCTCCTGGGCCATCACGATGGGGGCGCAGTCGGTCAGGGCGATGAAGCCGAGGTTGACCTGGCGGTGCCCCCGCCACCGCCCGAGCGCGGCCCTGATGAAGGATCGTCTGTCCACGCCGGCGACGTACGGACGGTGTCGGTCCGGTCGGTTTCGGTGCCGTCACCATTGCGGGACGGGGCGCGCAGCTTCCCCGTGCGCAGCTGTGCGCGACCTCAAAGCTGGGCACGGCGGCAGCAAGCCGCGTGAGGAGTGCGTCAGAGGATCTGCCGCAGGAACGCCTTGGTGCGCTCCTCCGTCGGGTTGTCGAAGAAGTGCTGGGGCGTGCCCGCCTCGACGATCTGACCGTCGGCCATGAACACCACGCGGTCGGCCACCTCCCGGGCGAAGCCCATCTCGTGCGTCACCACGATCATGGTCATGCCCGACCGCGCCAGCTCCTTCATGACGTCCAGCACCTCGGCGATCATCTCGGGGTCGAGGGCGGACGTGGGCTCGTCGAACAGCATGATCTTCGGCTGCATGGCCAGCGCCCGGGCGATCGCCACCCGCTGCTGCTGGCCGCCCGAGAGCTGGCCCGGGTACTTGTCGGCCTGCTCCGGTATCTTGACCCGCTCCAGCATCTGGCGGGCCAGGGCGTTGGCGTCGGACCGGTTCATGCGGCGCACCTGGCGGGGACCGAGCGTGATGTTCTCCCGCACCGTGAGGTGGGGGAACAGGTTGAACTGCTGGAACACCATCCCCACCTCGCGGCGGATGCCGGCGATGTGGCGCAGGTCGTCGGTCATCTCAATCCCGTCGACCACGATCCGGCCCCGGTCGTGCTGCTCCAGCCGGTTGATGCAGCGGATGAAGGTCGACTTGCCCGAGCCCGACGGCCCGATGACCACGACCACCTCCTGCCGCCCCACCGACAGGTCGACGCCCTTGAGCGCCTGGAAGTCGCCGAACCACTTCTCGACGCCCTCGCACTCGATGATGGGACCGGCCACGGCGTCGGACGGAACGGCCTCGGTGCTGGTGTCGGTCATCGGCGCTCTCCCACTCCGAGCCGGCGCTCCAGCCGGCGGCTCTCCCGCGACATGGTGTACGAC
>JBKPRV010000006.1:0-5637 GCA_046734715.1 Actinomycetota bacterium
CCGCCGGTGGCCACCTTCGACGACACCGAGAGCGGAACGGCCCGTACCGAGCTCGACGCGGAGGGCAGCGCCGTGCTGGTGTGGTTCACCCGGGCCGGCAACACCAACCAGATGGTGGTCGAAGACGTTCGCCTCGAACGCTGACCTACTGTTCGCTCCATCGCAGCGCCAGCCGACGACCGCTCGCTCGTGGCCGCCGCCCAGGACGGCGACCGCAGCGCGCTCGACAGCCTGCTGCGGCGCCACTACGACCGCTGGTGGCGGCTGTCCCGGCGACTCACGGGCAACGACGCCGACGCCCAGGACGCGCTGCAGGAGGCGCTGATCCTGATCGCCCGCAACATCGGCCGCTTCGACGGCCGGTCCGCCTTCACCACCTGGTCGTACCGGGTCGTCAGCAACGCCTGCCTCGACGAGCTGCGGCGGCGGGCCCGACGTCCTCAGCTCGACGGCTGGGGCCCGGGCGGTCCCGGCGACGCCGGCGCCCCGGCCACCAGCTCGCACCTCGTGGCCGACGGTGGCTTCGCCGGGGGCGCGGCGATCGATCCCCGGGTGGAGGGCCTGGGTGACCGGATCGAGGTCGACGCCGCCCTGGCCCGGCTCCCCTACGAGTTCCGGGTGGCGGTCGTCCTACGAGACCTTTGCGACCTCGACTACGCCGAGATCGCCCGCATCCTCGACATCCCGCCCGGCACCGTCCGGTCCCGCATCGCCCGGGGCCGGGGCCAGCTGGCCGACCTGCTCGGGAACCCGGCGGCCGAGCCCGATCGTCCAACCACGAGCCCATGACTTACGACGACGACCGCACCGAACTGGCTTCGGCCCTCCTCGACGGCACGCTGCCCGAGGAGGCGGCGGCCGCGGCCCGGCGCGACCCCGCGGTCATGGCCCGGCTGGCGCAGTTGGAGCAGGCTCGGGACCGCGTGCGGGACCTGCCGCCGGCCCCGATCGAGGCGCGCGACGCCATGCTCGCCACCGCGCTGGATGCGTTCGAGACGGCCCCCGCCGAGTCGCCGGTGTCCGACCTCGACGCCCGCCGAGCGCGGGGCCAGCGCGGGCAGGCGCCACGCTGGCTCGGCGCCGCCGCGGCCGTGGCGCTGGTCCTCGCCGGTGTCGGAGTGGTGGCCATCCTCGGCCAGCGGAGCGGGGACCAGGACAACCAGGCCTCGCTGTCGGCGGCCGACGAGGCCACGGAGGCCGGTGGGTCGGGCGACGACAGCTCGGCCTCGGCCGGCGCGGAGGCCGGCGCCGCCGCGCCCGAGGTGCAGGACGCCCCCACGACCGCCGCCACCAGGGCCGCCCCGGCCCAGCTCGGTGATCTTGGCTCGTTCGCCACCTCCACCGACCTGGTGGCCCGGGTCCGGGACGACCCCTTGCTGTACCAGGCCCAGTCCGAGGAGGCCGAGACCTCCCTAAGCGGCCCGGGCGCCGCCACCACCCAGGCGGCCTGTGCGTCGGGGGACCTGCCCAGGGTGTTGCAGGACCAGGCCAACGCGGTGGTGGCGCTGGGTAGCGCGACCGTCGACGGCAAGGCCGTCAGCGTCTGGGTGGCGGACACCCCGTCGGGCCGCCGGGTGGTGCTGGTGGACTCCGATTGCCGGACCGTCGCCAACCGCTCCCTGGAGTGAGCATGCGAGCGTCGCCACCCCACTAATCTCGGGAGATATGGCGAACGGCTTCTCTCCCGCCCGGACGGGCCACCCCGGGGCCGCGCCCCAGGAGACCACCGGCGACTGGGCCGCCCAGGCCGCAGACACGGTCGAACGGGTGGTCACCACGGTCCGGGAGAACACGACCACCCGCGCCATCACCGCGGCCCGCGGCGTCGTCTATGGCCTGTTCGCCGCCATCGTCGGCTTCGCCCTGGTGATCCTGCTGATCATCTTCCTGGGCCGCTTCCTCAACGTCTTCGTCTTCCGCGATTGGGTGTTCGGCGAGGACCACATGTGGGTCGTGTACCTCTTCGTCGGCCTGGTGTGCGTCTTCCTGGGGGCCCTGGCATGGACTCGGCGGCGCCCGGCTGCGGGAAGATAGGCACGGCGGACGGCGTTAGGGACGGCGAAACCCCAAACCCAGGACGCACGCACCGTGAGCGATAAGCGCAAGGTCATCATCATCGGCTCCGGCCCGGCGGGCCTCACCGCCGCCGTGTACACGGCTCGGGCCAGCCTCGAACCTCTGCTGTTGGAGGGTGAGCCGTCGTCGACCAGCGATCAGCCCGGGGGCCAGCTCATGCTGACCACCGAGGTCGAGAACTACCCCGGGTTTGCAGAGGGGATCATGGGCCCCGAGCTCATGGCCCGCTTCCGGGAGCAGGCCGTCCGGTTCGGCACCGACGTCCGCACCGAGAAGGTCTCGCGGGTCGACCTGTCGGCCCGGCCCTTCGGGGTGTGGGTGGGCGATCCCAACGCCGCCGAGCCGACCTACCAGGCGGACGCCGTGATCGTCGCCACCGGGGCCCAGGCGTTGATGCTGGGCGTGGACCGCGAAGCCGAGCTGGTCGGCCACGGCGTGTCGACCTGCGCCACCTGCGACGGCTTCTTCTTCCGTGACCACGACATCGCGGTCGTGGGCGGGGGCGACTCGTCGCTGGAGGAGGCCATCTTCCTCACCAAGTTCGCCCGGTCGGTGACGATCGTGCACCGCCGCGACGAGCTGCGGGCCTCGAAGATCATGCAGGCCCGGGCCTTCGCCAACGAGAAGATCCGCTTCCTGTGGAACCACGTGGTCGAGGCGGTCGAGGGCGACACCAAGCTCGCGGGTGTGACCGTACGGAACGTGCTCACCGACGAGCGGCAGACGCTCCCGGTCACCGGTCTCTTCGTGGCCATCGGGCACAAGCCGAACACCGACCTGTTCAAGGGCCAGCTGGAGATGGAGGAGACGGGCTACCTCGTCACCGGGCGGGGCTTCGGCGCCACCAGCACCAACGTCGACGGTGTGTTCGCCTCGGGGGACGTGCAGGACCACGTCTACCGCCAGGCCGTCACCGCCGCCGGGTCCGGCTGCCAGGCCGCCATCGACACCGAACGCTGGCTCGAGGCCCAGCACGACGGGTAGTCGGAACCGGAGAAGGGGAACATAGGCGGCACCCGGGCTGTTCATCCGAGTAGATCGAACTGCTTCACTACACAACGAAAGGCTCACCGCCCAATGGCTGGAAGTATCAGCACCCTCACGGACGCCACGTTCGACGAGACGATCGGCGCCGCCAGCGAAGCCGTCGTGGTCGACTTCTGGGCCGAGTGGTGCGGACCGTGCAAGATGATCGCCCCGATCCTGGACGAGATCGCCACCGAGCACGCCGGCAAGCTCTCGGTCGCCAAGCTCAACGTCGACGACAACCCGGACATCGCCCGCCGCTTCGACGTGATGAGCATCCCGACCCTGATCGTGTTCAAGGACGGAGCGCCCCAAAAGCGGCTCGTCGGGGCCAAGGGTAAGGGTCAGCTTCTGGCTGAACTCGAGGAGTTCCTGCCCTAGACCCTCTACACAGACCTATCCACAACCTGTGCGTAAGGTTGTGGACGACTCGACCCCGACTTGAGGACCTACCATCCTCAGGTTGGGGTTTAGTCTTTTTCGGGACTTTCCCGCGCTTTCGGCTGTCTCCCAACCCATTCGCTTGGCCGATCGTGTGTTCGCGGTCAGCGGTTGGAGGCCATGACCTTGTAGATGCGCTCCAGGTCCTCGAGGTCGGCGAACTCGATCACGACGCGCCCGCGCTTGGGGCCCATGTTGATCTTCACCCGCGTGTCGAGCTGCTCGGCCAGCAGCTCTTCCAGCTCCAGCAGTCCCGGGGGCCGCAGCTTGCTGCCGGGCGTGCCGCCGTCGGGCACCGGGTGGTCCGCGGTGCGACCGTTGCGGAGCCGGACGGCCTCCTCGGTCTCCCGCACGGTGAGTCCCTCCGTCGCCACTCGCCGCGCGAGAGCCTCCTGGAACGCCCGGTCGGGCGTGGACAGGATGGCTTTGGCGTGGCCCGCCGAGACCTGGCCGTCGGCGACGAGGCGCTGGACCTGAGGCGGCAGTTGGAACAGGCGCAGGAGGTTGGCAACGGCGGAGCGACTCTTGCCCACCCGCTGCGCCACCGCCTCCTGGGTCATGTTGAAGTCCTCGATCAGCTGCTGGTAGGCCGCGGCCTCTTCGAGCGGGTTGAGGTCGTCGCGGTGGAGGTTCTCCACCAGGGCGTGCTGCAGCGTCTGCTCGTCGTTGACCTCACGGACGATCACCGGGATGTACTGCAGCCCGGCCCGCTTGGCCGCCCGCCAGCGGCGCTCGCCGGCGATGAGGGCGAACCGCTCGGGCTTGGTCTCCCGCACGAGAATGGGCTGCAGCACCCCGAGCTCACGGATCGAGGCGGTGAGCCCGGCGAGCGACTCCTCGTCGAAGTGGTTGCGCGGCTGGAACGGGTTGGGCTCGATCGAGCTGATCGGCACCTCCAGCACGCCGGGACGGACCGCCGTCCCTCCGACGACGTCCGTAGGGATCAGCGCCCCCAGGCCCCTACCCAGCCCGCTGCGCCGCCGCTCCACCACTCACCTCCACGGCCAGGCTGCGATAGGCGATCGACCCGCGTGAAGTCGGGTCGAACGTGATGATGGGCTGGCCGAACGAAGGCGCCTCACTCAAGCGCACGGTGCGCGGCACGATGCTGTTGCACACCTTCTCGCCGAAGTGGTCCCGCACTTCGTGCACGACCTGATCGGCCAACTTGGTGCGGGCGTCGTACATGACGAGCACCATGGCGCTGAGCTCCAGCCGCGGGTTCAGGTTCCGCTGCACGAGCTGGACGTTGCGCAGCAGCTGCCCGAGGCCTACGAGGGCGTAGTACTCACACTGGATCGGCACCATGACCTCGCTCGCGGCCGCGAGGCCGTTCACGGTCAGCAGACCGAGCGAGGGCGGGCAGTCGATGAGGACGAAGTCGTAGTCGTCCCGGATGGCCTCGAGCGCCCTCCGGAGGCGCATCTCCCGGCTGAACGCCGGCACCAGCTCGATCTCGGCGCCGGCCAGATCGAGCGCCGCCGGCGCGCAGAACAGGTTGCGCACAGCCGTGGCCTCGACACAGTCCTCGACCGGCAGGTCGTTGAGGATCACGTCATACATGGAGGCCTGGAGGTCCCGGATGTTGATCCCGAGCCCCGTGCTGGCGTTGCCCTGAGGATCGAGGTCGACCACCAGCGTACGGTGGCCGAGCTCGGCCAGGCAGGCTCCGAGGTTGACGGCGGTCGTGGTCTTGCCCACGCCGCCCTTCTGGTTGGCGATGGCGATGAAGCGGGGAAGCGGTCGTTGGAAGGGCGACGGAGCGGCGGCCACGGTTTCGGTGGCGGTGGCCGTGGAGGGGGCGGACAAGGCCGCGCCCTGATCATCGATCAGGGGAAGGGAAGGCGTCATGACCTGTGCAGTCTCGTAAGGGTCTGGGTAGCTGGGGCCGCCGCTCAAGTCGTCGAGCGACGGGATGGCATCGACACCTGGAAGCGAGAACCCCGGCTGTCGAACACGAGCCGCCCGGTTGCGCTTACCGGCGGCGGGCGGCCTTTCGGTCATCCGGCACATGTTTTCGGTAGACGGAGGCCCGGTCAAGCCCTACGAAGCGCCCGTTTCCGCGGTTTTGCTGAGCAACGAGCGGCCCAGTGC
>JBKPRV010000007.1:0-4843 GCA_046734715.1 Actinomycetota bacterium
GGTCGAGAAGATCCACGCCGGCACCTACGGCCAGTGCGACAACTGCGGCACCACGATCCCCAAGGAGCGGCTCAAGGCGCTGCCCTACGCCGCCCTGTGCGTGAAGTGCAAGAGCGGAGGCCTCGGCCTCGGCCGTTGACAGGGGTGGCGCAGGGCCGCAACGTGACCGGGGTGAGCGACGTGACCGGCGAGGAGCTGACCAGTGAGGGCGCGTCGCCGGCCGGCGCCTCGCCCTCGGGCCCCGGCGCCCGCTGGCCGCTGCTGCTCGGCACCGCCGCCGTCGTCCTCGTGCTCGACCAGCTCTCCAAGTGGTGGGCGGTCGAGGTGCTCGACACCCGCACCATCGACCTGGTGGGGTCGCTGCGGCTGCGGCTGACCATCAACTACGGGTCGGCCTTCAGCCTGGCCAACGGCCGCGGGCCGCTGATCTCACTCCTGGCCATCGTCATCGTGGTGATCCTGCTGCGATCCGGCCGCCACGCCACCCGCCCGGCCATGGCCATCGCCATCGGCATGGTGCTGGGCGGCGCCTTCGGCAACCTGCTGGACCGGGCCTTCCGGGCCGGCGACGGCTTCCTCGGGGGCGGGGTGGTCGACTTCGTGGACCTGCAGTGGTGGCCGGTGTTCAACGTGGCCGACTCGGCCATCGTGGTGGGGGCCATCGGGCTGTTCCTGCTCCAGTGGCAGGACGACGAGGACGTGGGGGCGGAGCGCCCGGCGTGAGGGAGGTCGTGCCGCGGGCGCTCGACGGCCAGCGGCTCGACCGGGTGGTCGCCCTGGTGGCGGCGTGCAGCCGGGCCGAAGCCGCGGCCCTGGTGGACGAGGGGTCGGTGGCGGTGGGCGGCCGGCGGGTCACGGCCCGGTCCCACCGGGTGAGCGAGGGCGACGTCCTCGATCTGGCCGTTCCCGCGGCACCGGAGGGCGATGGGCTCCCCATCGCCGACGCGGACGTCCCGGTCCCGGTGGTGTACGAGGACGCCGACCTGGTGGTGGTGGACAAACCCGCGGGCCTGGTCGTCCACCCGGGCGCCGGGCAGCCGTCGGGCACCCTGGTCAACGGGCTGTTGGCCCGCTACCCGGAGATCCGCGCCGTGGGGGAGCCCGACCGGCCGGGGATCGTCCACCGGCTGGACAAGGGCACGTCCGGCCTGCTGCTGGTGGCGCGCTCGCCTGCGGCCTACGGCAGCCTGGTCATGGCGATCAGCGCCCGCCGGGTCGAGCGGGGCTACCGGGCCCTGGCATGGGGCTCGGTCCGCGCGTCCACCGGGATGGTCGACGCCCCGATCGCCCGCTCGTCCCGCACTCGGACGCGGATGGCGGTCAGCGTGCGAGGCAAGGAAGCCCGGACCCGCTACCGCGTCCTCCGCCACTACCACGAGCCCGTCGTGGTGACCGAGCTGGAGTGCCGGCTGGAGACCGGTCGTACGCACCAGATCCGGGTCCACCTGGCCTCCATCGGCCACCCGGTCGTCGGCGACCCTCGCTACGGCGGTGACCGCCAGTCCTTGCCGGTCCCTCGGCCGTTCCTCCACGCCGAGCACCTCGCGCTGGACCACCCGGTCACCGGGGAGCCGCTGTCGTTCACGTCGCCGCTCCCGTCCGAGCTGACCGAGGTCCTGGACGGCCTCGCCTAGCCCGTGCTCCTGGACTGGCGGAGCTAGTCGACCGGGGCGACCATCGGCCACTCCCGCTCGCCGCGGGCCATGTGGGCGATGTCGGCCAGGGTCAGCTCGTCGAGGTGGCGGCGCATGTGGTCGCTGACCATGGCCCAGATGGCCAGCAGCACGCACTGGCCCTCGTGGTCGCAGGCGCCGTTCTGGTGGGGCTCGCCGAAGTCGCCCACCACGATGGGCCCGTCGACCGCGCTGACGATGTCGCCGAGGGTGATGGTGGCGGGCTCCCGCGCCAGCACGTAGCCGCCGCCCACGCCCCGCTTGGAGCGGACCAGGCCCGCGCCCTTGAGCGCCAGCAGGATCTGCTCCAGGTAGGGCTGGGGCAGCCCGGTGCGCTCGGCGATGTCGCGCACGGACGTCGGGCCCGAGTCGGCCCCGTGCAGCGCTAGGGACAGGAGTGCCCGGCTCGCGTAGTCGCCGCGCGTCGACACCTTCACGGAACGCCACTGTACGGCGTCCCTCGATATGAACCTCGGAGGAGATGCCGCGGGCTGGGTATGGGTGGTTACCGTGGGCCAGAGAGAAGGCACCGGCTTGGTCGACGAACTCGTACTCCCTGACTATGGCGGGGCCTGCATCGCCAACATCGTTCCGGCGTTGCTCGGCCCGCCCGACGAGACACCTGCTTGGATGCCGGCGGGCGTCGCCGGCGCGCGCCAGGTCGTGCTGTTCGTGGTGGACGGGCTGGGCTGGGAGCAGCTCCAGCAGCGGCGGGATCGGGCGCCGACGCTGGCTGCCATGACCGGGGGCCCGGTGACCACCGTGGCGCCCTCCACCACCTCCACCGCGCTGACCTCGCTGACCACGGGGCTGCCACCGGGCGAGCACGGCGTCGTCGGCTACCGCATCGCGGTGCACGGCGAGGTGCTCAACGTGCTGCGCTGGACCACCGCCGCGGGCGACGCCCACCAGAGCATCCCCCCGTCCAAGCTGCAGCCGGTGGCGCCCTTCCTCGGTGAGCGGCCGCCGGTGGTGACCCGGGCCGAGTACCGCCGGTCCGGTTTCACCGGCGCCCACCTGGATCCCGCCCGGTTCTGGGGCTACCGCACGGTCTCGACCATGGTCACCGAGGTCGGCCAACTGGTGCGGGCCTCCGAGCCGTTCGTCTACGCCTACTACGACGGCCTCGACAAGGTGGCCCACGAGTACGGCCTCGGCGAGCACTACGACAACGAGCTGGCGTGGATCGACCACACCGTCGAGCGCCTCCTCACCGCGCTGCGGCCCGGGTGCGTGCTGGTGGTCACGGCCGACCACGGCCAGGTCGAGGTGGGTGACAACGTCATCCCGATGGCCGGCGAGGTGCTGGCCCACTGCTCGATGCAGTCGGGCGAGGGCCGTTTCCGCTGGCTGCACGCCCGGGCGGGGCGGGCGCGGGTCCTGTGGGAGGCGGCCAGCGAGCACCACTCGGACGTCGCCTGGATCGTGACCCGTGACGAGATCGTGTCCAAGCGGTGGCTGGGCCCGGTGGTGACCGAGGCCGCGCTGGCCCGCCTGGGCGACGTGGCGGTGGTGGTCCGCACCGACATGGCCTTCCACGACCCGCTCGACACCGGCCCCTACGAGCTGGTCGGCCGGCACGGCTCGCTGACGTCCGCCGAGATGCTCGTGCCATTGCTGGTCGCGGCGCGGTGAGGGCTGGCAGGATGGATCCCTATGTCAGCCACTGACGAGCCGCAGTCGCCCACCGGCCGCGAGGTGTTCCCCATGCCCCCCGTCGAGCACCCCGAGGTCGTGACCCCGGCCGACGGCGACGACCAGGCCGGCGAGGCCGTCGAGCAGCCCGCCAAGGTCATGCGGATCGGCTCGATGATCAAGCTCCTCCTCGAGGAGGTGCGCCAGTCCGAGCTGGACGAGCCGAGCCGCGACCGCCTGCGGGAGATCTACGAGACCTCGGTGGCCGAGCTGTCCACGGCCCTGTCGCCCGACCTGCGGGAGGAGCTGGGCCGCCTGGCACACCCGTTCGCCGGGGAGAACGCCCCCAGCGAGGCCGAGCTGCGGGTGGTCAAGGCCCAGCTCGTCGGGTGGTTGGAGGGCCTGTTCCACGGCATCCAGGCCACCCTGTTCGCCCAGCAGATGGCCGCCCGCCAGCAGCTCGACGAGATGCGGCGGCGGCTCCCTCCGGGCGCGCCGCAGCCGGCCCCGGAGCGGGAAGCCCGGCCCGGGACCTACCTCTGATCCCTGCCGGGACCGCGTGGCCGCGCACGCGCGGCGCGTGAGATCGGCCCGCCAATTCGTAGCGCGTCGGACATGTAACCCCCCCTGGACATAGGCTTGCACCCGATGGGGCAGGCCCGGACCACCCGGCTAGCCGGCCTGAGCGCTACCAACGCCCGGCTGGCGGTCTCCACGGCGGCGACAGTCGTCGTGGCCTTGGTCGCGGGCGGGCTGGCCGCAGCCGGCGTCGCTGACGGCGAGGTGGTGGCCACCGTCCTGTTCCTGCCGGTGTTCCTGACCGCGCTCTACGCGGGACGCAGCGCCGGGCTCGTCGCCGCGGTGGTGGCCGTCGGGATCTACGTGGCGGTGCGCCGGGCCGATCTCGAGGCCGCGGCCACGGCCAGCGCCGTCGTGCTGGCCACCACCCGCGGGATCGCGTACGCGGTCGCGGCCCACATCGGGGCGAGCGCTCGCCGGCTGATCGGGGACGACGAGGCTCCTGCGGCCTCGGCCCGTGCCGCGACGCAGCCACCTCGGCGCGCCGGTGCGGCGGCGAGGGCGGAGCAGATCCCGAGCTGGAGCGAGCCTGTCTACGCCACCGGCCCCGAGCAGCGCGCCCCGGTGCTCACCGGTGTCGGCGGCCGCAGCCACGGCGACTCGTGGCCGGTCGACCCGACGGCTCCGGTCACCATGTCCAACACCGGCTGGCCGCCCCCGGCAGGCCCGCCTTCGTGGGGCGAGGACGCCGCCGGTGCCGGGGCGCCCGGCCGCTCCGGGTCCTGGGCGGACGACAACGGCTCGGAGGACGACTCGTGGGCCGCGGTGCAGCAGTCCTGGCGCCGCCAGCACGGCCTGCCCCCGGAGGCCCCGGACGACCCCGCCGGCTGGCCCGCGCCAGCTCCGGCCGCTCCGGACCACGACGACACCGACCGCTGGGCGGCCAACGCGTCGGCCGCGCCCGAGGCGCCCGGCTGGCCCGCGCCCGCTCCGGCGGCTCCGGACCACGACGACAC
>JBKPRV010000008.1:0-6570 GCA_046734715.1 Actinomycetota bacterium
GTCGAGGTCGGTGCGCTCCTCCAGGTCGCGCACCGTCACTTCGGCGGTGGCGGTGATGGCCACGGGGGCCTCCCCGCCGTCGGCGGCGTCGCCGTCGCCGCCGCTGCGCCAGACCAGCACGCCTGCGCCGACCAGCGCGGCGGCCACCATCCCGCACGCGATCGCGAGCCGGCGGCGCCGGCCGCCGCGCCGCCCATCGAGGGGGATGGGTCGCGGGCCTGCGGGAGGTGCAGGGGGACCATCGGGCGCCAGCTCGGGCGCCGGGGAGGGTGAGGCGGCGGGTGCGGACGTGCCGGCACCGTCGCCGCGGAGGTCGGCGGCGCTCATCCACCCGACCGCCGCGTCACACCGCCGCCGCCCATCGGTCCGTCTGGCATCCCGGCCTCCTCGGAGCAGGCCTCCATGTCCTCCCGGAACTGCTCCTCGTCCTCGGGTGGGCCGGTGCCAGCCCCGGGCCCGGCCCGGCGCTCGACCCGGAACCGGCCGTTGCTGTCGACCTGCGGGTCGGGCATGTCGTAGCCCTTGTCGCGCATGCATTGGGCCATGGCCAGCATCTGGTCCTGGCGTTCGGCCAGCTCCTCGGGGGACAGGTCCTTGGCCTCGGGCATGGCGTCCTCGAGGATCGGCTGGCAGGCCTCGTCAGCCGCCACGAACTCGTCGGAGGGCCCGTCGGGGCCACCGTCCTCGTCCTTGGGCATGATCTGGAAGGCGCCGCCGCCCTCGCCGAACTGGGGGTCGGGCATGTCGATGCCGTGGTCCCGCATGCACTCGGCGTACTCGAGCATGGCGTCCCGGAACTCCTGGGAGTCGGGCTCGACGCTGCCGCCGCCGTCGTCGGTCTCCTCATCGGGGGCCGCGGCCGAGCTCTCGTCGATGCTGGCCACGTCGGAGCTGTCGTCGTCGCCGCTGCGGCCGCATCCGGCCCCCGCGGCGGCGAGGGACAGGACGGCGACCGCCACGGTCAGGCGTCTCGTCAGTGTGATCATGGTCGGACCGTGCCGGACGGCCCCTGAGAGATGGCTGAGACCGGCTGAGAGCACTCTCAGCCACCGCTGGTGCCTTGGGCGGTGCCGACCGTCAGACTGCTGGACGTGCGAGTGCTCGTGGTGGAGGACGAGGTGCACCTGGCCGCGACCGTGGCCCGCGGCCTGCAGGCCGAGGGGTTCGACGTCGAGCTGGTGCACGACGGCAAGGAGGGCCTCTGGCGGGCGCGGGAGCGGCCCTATGCAGCGATCGTGCTCGACATCCTGCTGCCCGGCATGAACGGCTACCAGGTGTGCCGGTCGCTGCGGGCGGCGGGCGTGTGGACGCCGGTGCTCATGCTCACGGCCAAGTCGGGCGAGTACGACGAGGCAGAGGCGCTCGACATCGGGGCCGACGACTTCCTGTCCAAGCCGTTCTCGTTCGTGGTGCTGGTGGCCCGGCTGCGGGCGCTGGCCCGCCGGGGCGCGGTGCCCCGCCCGCCGATCCTGAGCGCCGGCGACCTGGTGCTCGACCCCGCCGCCCGGACCTGCCACCGGGGCGACGTCGCGGTGCCGCTCACGCCCCGGGAGCTGGCATTGCTGGCGGCGCTGCTGCGCCGGCCCGGCGAGGTCGTCCCCAAGCGGGAGCTGCTGCGGGAGGTGTGGGGCGACGACTTCGACGGCGACGCCAACGTGGTGGAGGTGTACATGGGCTACCTGCGCCGCAAGGTCGACGGACCGTTCCGGCGCCGCAGCCTGCAGACGGTGCGCGGCGCCGGCTACCGGGTGGCCTTCGATGGCTGAGGCGCGGACGAAGGCCCGGGTAGGCCCGGCTTGGTGGTCGCTGCGGGTCCGTACGACCCTGGCCGCCGCCGCGGTGACCGCGGTGGCGGTCGCACTGGCGGGGTGGCTGCTGCTGCGCTCGATCGAGGACACCCAGCTGGCGCACGTGCGGGATGTCACCGAGGCGCAGGTCGCACAGATCGAGCGTCGCCTGGAGGCGGGGGTCGACCCCGCCGCGGCGGTCGACGCCGAGGTCAAGGCGAGCAGCGGGCCGGTCTCGCTGGTCGAGGTCATCGACGAGGAGGGCCGGACGGTGGCCGCTGGTCCCACCCTCGAGGTTGCGGGCCAGCGGGGCGCCATCGCCCTGGTGGGCGACGCCGGCGACGTCTTCACGACTCGCCTGCCGCCGCCGGACGGTGGGGTGGTGGTGCGGAGCGAGGGAGGCCAGCCTCCGGAGCGCCGGACCCAGCTGCTCGCGCCGTCCTTGATCTCCACCCAGCCGCTGGAGCGGATCACCCGCGAGGTCGACACCCCCAGCGGTCGCTACACGATCGTGGCCGCCGCGCCGGTCGACGAAGTGCAGCGCAGCGTGGACGCCGTGCGCCGGGCGCTGTGGGTCGCCCTGCCGGCGCTGGTGGCGCTGGTGGCGGTGGCGGCCTGGTGGCTGGTGGGCCGGGCGCTGCGGCCGGTCGAGGCCATCCGGGCCCAGGTCGACGAGATCAGCGGCACGACCATCCACCGGCGCGTGTCCGAGCCCGCCAGTGGCGACGAGATCGGCCGCCTGGCCCGGACCATGAACGCGATGCTGGCCCGACTGGAGGGTGCCTCCACCCGGCAGCGCCAGTTCGTCTCGGACGCGTCGCACGAGCTCCGGAGCCCGGTGACCGCCATTCGCGCCGACCTTGAGGTGGCGCTGGCCGAGGGCGAGCGCGCCGACTGGCCCGCGGTGGCGACCGCCGTGCTGGCCGAGGAGTCGCGACTGGAAGCCCTGCTGGCCGACCTGCTGATCCTCGCCGCGGGCGACGAGGCTCCCCCGCCGCCGGACGGCGCCACCGTCGACCTGGCGGCCGTCGCCCGCGCCGAGGCCGAGCGCCCCCACGCCGTCCCGGTGTCAGTCTTGGACGACGACACCACGGCCAAGGTCCCCGGCAGCCGCGAGCAACTCGCCCGCGCGGTCACCAACCTGGTCGACAACGCCGCCCGCCACGCCGAGAGCCAGGTGACGATCCGGGTTTCACGCACCACCGCGCCCGCGGGCGACCGCGTCCGCCTGGAGGTCGACGACGACGGCCCCGGCATCCCCCTCGACGACCGCGAGCGCGTCTTCGAACGCTTCACCCGCCTCGACGACGCCCGCGCCCGCGACGCGGGCGGCGCCGGCCTCGGCCTCGCCGTGGTCCGCTCCATCGCCGAACGCCACCGGGGCACCGCCTTCGTCGAGACCAGCACGCTCGGCGGCGCCCGCGCCGTGCTCGACCTCCCCGCGGGGTAGGCGCCGATCCGGCTTACTGTCATCCGGATGAGAGCAGTGGTGCACGACAGGTATGGCGGCCCCGAGGTCCTGCGGCTCGCCGAGGTCGAGCGGCCGCTCCCCGGCGACGACGAGGTGCTGGTCAAGGTCCACGCCACCACGGTCAACCGCACCGACTGCGGCTTCCGCCAGGGCAAGCCGTTCATCGTCCGGGCGTTCAGCGGCGTGCGCAGGCCCAAGTTCCGGGTCCTCGGCAACGAGCTGGCCGGAGAGGTCGAGGCCGTGGGCTCCGCAATCACCGCGTTCGCGCCGGGCGACCGGGTCTTCGGCGTCGACCAGAGCCGCTTCGGCGCCCACGCCGAGTTCGCCTGCCTGCGCGAGCGCGCCCCGCTGGCGACCATGCCGGAGGGCATGCCGTTCGAGGAGGCGGCCGCCGTGTGCGACGGCCTGGTCCTCGCCCGCACCTGCCTCGGCCCGGCCCGGCTGGGCCCGGGCCGGCGCGTCCTGATCTACGGCGCCTCGGGCTCGATCGGGACGGCCGGCGTGCAACTGGCCCGGCACTACCGGGCCCATGTGACCGCCGTGTGCAACACCCCCAACGTGGACGTCGTGCGCTCGCTAGGCCCCGACGAGGTCATCGACTACACGCAGGACGACTTCACGCGCAACGGCGAGACCTACGACGTCATCTTCGACGCCGTGGGCAAGCACGCCTTCGGGCGCTGCCGCGGCTCGCTCGCCCGGGGCGGGCTGTTCATCGACACCGACCTGGGGCCGTGGGGGCAGAACCCGTTCCTGGCCCTCGGCACGGCGGTGACCTCCCGGTTCGGCACCCGCCGCGTGCGGATGCCCATCCCGCGCTACTCCAAGGAGCACGTGCTGTTCCTGAAGGGGCTCATCGAGGGGGGTGAATACCGGGCGGTGGTCGACCGCTGCTATCCCTTGGAGGAAGTGGTCGAGGCCACCCGCTACGTCGAGACCGAGCAGAAGACGGGCAACGTGGTGCTCACGCTCATGTGAGCGGGCGGGTTTGGGGGAGCTCGTGCAACAACGAGGGCGGGCCAGGCGTCTGAAGGGTGTGCAGGACCTGGCCTTGATGCAACCGCGGGTCGAGCCGACGCCCATGGTCGTGGAGATGAGCAAGCCGGCCTTCGCGGATTTCTACCGGGCGACGTTCACGGAGATGACACGGCTCGCGTTGCTGCTGACCGGGTCGATCGAGACCGCGCACGACCTGGTGCAGGACTCGTTCGTCCGGGTGCACGGGCGCTGGGACCGGATCGCCGAGCCCCGTGCCTACCTGCGACGGACGGTCGTGAACGCCTGCCGCTCGCACCACCGGCGCCTGCGCGTGCAACGGCGGCACTCGGCCGCCACGCGGGTGGAAGACGTCGACCTGGGCGCCGACGAGATGATCGACGCCATCGCCGCGCTGCCGTACCGCCAGCGCGCCGCCATCATCCTGCGGTTCTGGCACGACAGCAGCCAGGCCGAGATCGCAGCCGCCCTCGGCTGCCGGCCCGGCACTGTCGGGTCGCTCATCTACCGGGCCCTGGCTGAGCTCCGAAAGGTGATGCCGTGAGCGAGCTTGTCGAGCGAACCAGAAACACAGTGCGTTACTCGGCCCCATGGGCCGAGCGCTCATGGCGCGCAGCCCGAACGGTGCGCCAATGAGCGAGATCGACGACCGCATCCGGCAATCGCTCGCCCGGCAGGCAGGCTGGGTCCCGGAGCGCAGCGACTACGACGGGCTCACCGACCGCATCTCCCGCCGCCACCGGCGACGCATGCAAGGCGTCACCGTGGCGCTGGTCCTGGCGTTGGTGGCGGGCCCAGCGCTGGGGTTCCTCGCCGGCCGCAGCGGTGGGGAGGCGGAGTCCGACGTGGCGACCGGGTCCGGCGGGGGGGTCACGGTGGACAACGCGTCCGGGTCGTTGCCGACCGTCAGCCTGGGCGCGGCCGGCTCCGAGCCGCTCACGACCATGGACGGCGAGTCTCAGGGGGAAGGGGCCTACAGCATCCCGTTCAGCCTGAGCGCTCCCCTCGCCAAGGCGTTCACCCGGGATCTCGACGGCGCCTCGATCCGCGTCTACCGCGCCGCCGTCGACTCGTCGCCGGGCCCGGAGTGGCAGGACGTGCCGGGGTGGTGCTCCCCCAACGGCTACGTGCAGGCCGACGTGTCGACGGCGAACATCGTCGGGATCCTGGGTAGCCCGGTGTACGCGGAGCTGCCCGACGGCCCCGTCGGTGGGGGTCTCGGCGCCATCGGCGTGGCCGAGGGAGAGCCGCATTGGGTCGTCATCGCCCAGGCCCCGGCGGGGGCGGCCAGCGTGCGCGCGACGTTCCCCGGCGGTCATGTCGACGAGATGGAGCCCATCGACGGCATCGCGGTCCTCGTGGGCCCGGCCTCGCTCGAGCCGGGCGACATGGCCGAGTACGAGACGACCGTGGCGCTGGAAGCCTTCGACGAGCACGGCGGATCCCTCGGCACCGGCACCGCGCGCAATGGCGGCTGGATCCAGACCGGCGCGGAGTGCTACCCCACGCCGCAGCTGCCGCCGCCCGGCCAGGAGCAACCCGCCGACCCGGACGCGGCCCGCGCCGAGATCGAGCAGCTCTTCGGCGTGAAGTACGCCGACCGGACCAGAGAAGAGCACCTGGCCAACATCGACGATCCGACGGGCATGGACCAGGTGTTCGACGAGCTGGAGAACGGGCAGTTCCGCGAGCAGGTCCTGGGCTCCCGGACGGTGCTCGACGACGTGGTGTTCCTGACCGCGACCAAGGCCGCGGTGCTGTACCACACCGAGATCCCCAACTATGCGAACGGAGGCACCGGCCCGAAGCTCGGCGAGGTGAACTTCGTCGACGGGCGCTGGAAGCTCAGCCGCGGGGACGTCTGCCGGGACGTCCAGCTCGCGGCGGTCGACTGCCCCTAGCGAAGCTCCTCACTCGAAGCGGGCGGTGCACCACACGGTCCCGCCGTTGTCCACGATGGACACGGCGGCGACCGTGGTCGGATCGTCGTGGAGCTCGACCGTCCAGGGGTGCTCGTCCACCGGTGGGAGGCGCCGGAGGGCCCGCTCGCCCTCGCCGTCCTCGACGGCCAGCCAGTAGGTGGCGTCGACCCTGGCTCCGTAAGTGTTGACCAAACCGGCCCAGTCCGGGACCTCGACGCGGATGGCGGCGGGGTCGGTGGAGAGCGTGGCGTCCCCGACGACCTCGCCCGCGTTGGTGCGCATCGGCGCGGTGCGGGAGCCGGCGGCGTCCTCGTCCCGCTGCTCGCCCTCGCTGCCTGTCGTGACACGCCGCGGGAGAACGCCGCGCCCGACCCCGACGAAGGCGATTGCCACC
>JBKPRV010000009.1:0-4571 GCA_046734715.1 Actinomycetota bacterium
AGCCAGTACGGGTCGTCCAACCCTCGGCTCCATGCGACGATCTCGAGGAAGCGACTGGGTGCCTCGGCGACGATGGGGGCCAGCTCGGGGTCGCCGGCAGGAGGGGAGTAGGCGGCCGCGACCACGATCGCCAAGCGTGCCGGGAGCTTCGCGCCGGAACCGCTCCGCTGCTCCGCGGCGAAGGCCGCCTGGCACGAGCGCATGCAGTGTCCGAGGTCGCCTCTCTGCCATGCGCCGAGCGCGGCGACGCCAGCCAGTTCGGCGACGAGTGGATGGTCGTCGAACCGGAGGTTCTCGAAGGCCTCCTCGACCCAGCGGAAGTACTCGGCAGACAGCCGCTGCAGCCCGTACTCCCACAATGCCACCAGAAGCCGGGCGTCGAGGTCGACGTCGGCGTTCTCCATCGCCCACAGGTGGGCAGCACGCATGTTGTCGAAGTCGGCGTTCAGCCGGCGCACCCAGGTCGCCTCGTCGGGGGACCGCAGGCCGGGCTCGGCCGCCCCAGCGAGATCGGCGTAGAAGTGGGCGTGCCGGGCTCGTCGCTCGGCCGTGTCGGCGGAGCCGGCCAGACGGTCGGCCGCGAACTCGCGCAGCGTCGACAGCATGCGGTACCGCGTCTCCGGCTGCCGGAGCTCGGCGACGATCATCGACCGGTCCACGAGGTCGGCGAGGCCGGCGAGCACGTCCTCCACGCTCACGTCGTCGGTGCACACGGTGTGCGCCGCCTCCACCGTCCACGACCCCGAGAACACCGACAGCCGGTCGAACAGCGCTCGGCTACGCGGAGAGAGCAGGTCATACGACCACGCGATCGTGGTCATGAGGGTGCGGTGCCGCGGATGATCCGGTAGTGGCATTGCGAGCAGCGGTGACGTGGAACGGATGTGGGCCAACAGATCGTGGAGGCCGATAGATCGGGCCCGTGCGGCGGCCAGTTCCACCGCCAGCGGGATGCCGTCGAGACGTCGGCAAATCTGCGCGACCACCTTGAGCTGGTCGGGTTCGATCTCGTGGCCGAGTCGTGCTGCGGCAGCCCGATCTACGAACAGGCGCACCGCCGGGGCGCTGTCGAGATCGCCGGCATCGTCGGATGACGGTAGGCCCAGCGGCTCGACGGGGAAGACGACCTCGCCTACGAACCCGAGGGGCTGCCGGCTCGTGCACAGCACCGTCACCTCAGGGCTCCTCTCGCCCACCTGGCGCACCAACGGGCTCACGACGTCGAGCACGTGCTCGCAGTTGTCGACCACCAGGAGCGTGTGGTGCCTGCTCAACCAGTCGAGGATGCTCTCGCGGAACGAACGCCGCCTTCGCCGGACCAGCCCCAGCGCGGCCGCCATCGCGGCGGGCACCGCCTCGGCGCCGATCGGCGCGAGGTCGACCATCCGCACGCCGTCCCGGTAGCGGTGACCCGCCTCGGCGGCCACCTCGACCGCGAGCCTCGTCTTACCCACGCCGCCAGGCCCGACGAGCGTCACCGTCCCAGGCCGCTCCACCAGGGTGCTAAGCGTGGCGAGCTCCTCGTCTCGTCCGCAGAAGCTGGTGGCGGGCACCGCCACCGCGGCGGCGGGGTCCAATGTGCGGAGCGGGGGGAAGCGCTGGGGCAGGTCGGGGTGGAGCACCTGGTAGATGCGGTGCTCGCCGGGGATTCCCCGCAGTCGATGCACACCGAGCGATGCGAGCCTCACGTCGTCCGGCAGCTGCTCCTCGATCTCCCGGACCGCGGCATCCGACAGCAGGGTCTGACCTCCGTGACCTGCATCCCGCAACCGAGCAGCCATGTTGGGAGGCATGCCGAAGTAGTCCCCGTCGCGCTCGAGGACCGGCCCGAGGTGGATCGCCATCCTGGCGCGCACCGGTGGTGAGGTCGGCCACGCCGTCCCGACCAGCGCGAGCTGGGCGTCAACGGCGGCCCGCAGCGCGGCGCTCGTGTCGAAGAACGCGGCGTCCACGCCGTCGCCCGTCCGCTTCACCACCCTGCCGCCATGCCTCGCTACCGACTCGTCGAGGAGGGCATCGTGGTGCTCGAGCGCACCCGGCATCTCGTCCGGGAAGTCCGCCCACAGGCGCGTGCTCCCCTCGATGTCAGTGAAGAGGAGGGTGACCACCGAGCGCCGCTCCTGGTCGGGCCCAGGGGCGGCCGCGGACATTCGCGGAGTGCGCTCCGGGACAGCAGCGAGGCCCGGATCGTGGGCGAGGATGCGGTGCTCGAGGTCGACGAGCTCCTCGCCGGGTTCGATGCCCAGCCCCTCGAGGAGCAGGAGCCGCACCTGCTGGTAGGCCCGGATGGCATCGGCCTGCCGGCCACTGCGGTACAGCGCCAGCATGTAGAGCGCCCAGAACCGTTCGTCGAGGGGATGGGTGCGGACCAGGGCCTCCAGCTCGGCAGCCGCCTCCCCCGCCCGTCCGAGATCGATGAGGGCATCGCAGCGGCGCTGCACCGCCTGGAGGTGCACGGCTTGGAGCCATGTCGCCTCGCGGTCCGCCCACGCGCCCTCGAACTCCCCCAAGGGCGGGCCTCGCCACAACTCGAGCGCCTCGTCGAGCAGTGCGAGGCGGCGACCGGGATCCGCCTCGGTGCCGGACGCCGTCACCGCCCGATCGAAGCGGGTGGCGTCTACCGCCGCCGGGTCGACCTCGAGCACGTAGCCCCCGGATCGGGTGTCGAGGCGCACATCGTCGCCGTCGAGCAGCTTGCGCAGCTGGGATACGTAGGTCTGCACGGTGCGGACGGCACCGGAGCCACCGTCGCGCCACAGCTCGTCCACCAGGCGGTCGGCGCTGATTGCCTGGCCCCGGTGGGTCACCAGGTACGCCAGCAGACTCCGCCGCTTCGCGCCCCGCAAATCGAGGCATCCGGCCGTACCAGTGACCTCGAACGGGCCAAGGATCCGAAACTCCATCGCCACACTCGCCCTCACCCTGCGTCGCCACCGCAGGGTAGTCCCGACCACGATCAGTAGTCCGCGACTTATCGCGGCGCCGTCGAGCGGCCGTCGCGGCCCGGTCGAACCGGCCCCCACAACGTGAGGACGTCCAGGCAACGAGGCCCGCCGCTCAGGCGACGGGCCGCCTCTCCCTTCCCCTGGAGGTTCGTCCGATGGCTCGGCCCGTGGTCGCGCGCGCTCCCAATCATCCCGACAGGTCGAGTTCCGCCGCGGGCCACCGGCTGGCTCGCCTCGGCCTGGCGTCGGTCGTGCTCGCCGCCGGGCTGAGCCTGCCGGCCCGCGCCGCCGTGGTGCCCACGGCGGCCGCGACCTCCGACCCCGGGCCGATGACCGCTCCAGCGGTCGACCCCGACCGCGAGCTCGGGGCACGCCACGGCCGCACGGCCGGACATGTGACCCGGCCCCAGCCGCTCGTCCCCGCGCCGCCGCCCGACGGGCGCGACGCCCCCGACCCCTTCGTCCTCGCCGACGGCGATCGCTACCTCCTCTACAGCACCCAGGTCGGGTTCCACAACGTGCCGGTGGCCACCAGCCCGGACCTCAGGAACTGGTCGCCGCCGGCCGACGCGCTCCCCCAACTGCCCGCATGGGCCGCTTGGGGGCGGACCTGGGCCCCCGGAGTCGTGCGGCTCGGCAAGCAGTACCTGCTCTACTTCGCAGCGCTCGACAACCGGTCGGGACGCCAGTGCATCGGCGTGGCCGCCAGCGCGACGGCCAACGGGCCCTTCGCACCCACTGCCACCGAGCCGCTCGTCTGCCAGACCGAGCTCGGCGGGTCGATCGACCCCCATCCCTTCGTCGACGACGACGGCACCGCCTATCTGCTCTGGAAGGCGGACGGTAACGCCGTCGGCCTGGCTAGCACCCTGTTCGCCCAGACCCTCCGGCCCGACGGCCTCGCCCTCACCGGCCAAGCGGCCGCTCTGCTCTCCTCGGGCGCACGATGGGAGGAGCCGCTCATCGAGAACCCGGCCATCGTCGGCACCGGCCAGTCGTACACGCTGCTCTATTCCGGGGGCTGGTGGGAGTCGCGCGGGTACGCCGTTGGCTACGCCACCTGCGGCTCACCCCTCGGCCCGTGCACGAAGGTGACGGTCGACGCCCCGCTCGTCGCCACCAGCGGCGGCGAGGACGGCCCCGGTGGCGCCTGCGTCGTCTCCGGGCCGGCCCACGAGCAGTGGCTGGCTTACCATGCCTGGACAGGCGGCGCCGTCGGTTACGACCAGGGCGGCGCCCGCAGTCTTCACTTCGCGGCCCTCACCTGGCAGGACGGCCGGCCCATCGTCACGCGCTGACGCTCACGTACGCCGAGGCGTCGTGACGCCACGGGGCGGGAGCTCGACCTAAGCGACTGGAGCGTTGCCGATGGAGGCCGACGTCGACGGGCACTCGGTCCCTGTGGGTCACGATGCCGCCGGCCAGGGCGGGCCCCGGCCGGCGGATCAACGCGGTTCCCATCGACATGTGCGGGCTCGCCCGGGTCACGAGTTGGTCCCCACGGGCGCGGGATCGGCCAGCTCGGGCGGCATGTCCACGGTCTCGTCGATCTGACCGAGCCGCTCGCGGCGGGCCTTGAGGAAGCCATAGAGCGGGATGCCGACGAGCACGAGCAGCAGCGCCTGG
>JBKPRV010000010.1:0-2649 GCA_046734715.1 Actinomycetota bacterium
CTCCGACACGGCGAGGAGCGGGTCGAGATCGAGGGCGAGGTGCCAGCCAGGGTTGTACTGCCGATGACCCTCGACGGCCACTCGGGCCGCTCGCTCACGTAGCACGCCGAGCTCGTCCAGCGCCTTGGCCAGCTCGTCATCGGTGCGGATGATGCCGACGAGGATCTGCATACAGTCCTGAAGGTCTTGCTGGATCGTGTAGGGGTTCTCGCTGCCGCCGGGGTCGAAGGGGCGCAACGCACCGGCAGCGAGCGCTTCGAGCTCGCCGGCGTCGACGGTCGGCGCCGCCGCCACCCCGCCGGCGTAGTCGGCGGCGTGCAGACCGGCGCGGCGGCCGAACACGAGCAGATCCGACAGCGAGTTGCCGCCGAGGCGGTTGGCTCCGTGCAGTCCGGCCGCCACCTCACCGGCGGCGTACAGACCCGCGACAGTCGACGCCTGGGTCTCGGGGTCGACGCGGACCCCACCCATCATGTAGTGGCACGTCGGGCCGACCTCCATCGACTCCTTGGTGATGTCGACGTCGGCCAGCTCGCGGAACTGGTGGTACATGCCGGGGAGCCGGCGCATGATGTACTCCGGTTGACGCCGCGTGGCGATGTCGAGGAAGACGCCGCCGTGGGGGCTGCCCCGGCTCTCTTTGATCTCGGCATTGATCGCCCGAGCGACCTCGTCGCGCGGCAGGAGGTCGGGAGTGCGCCGTACCGTCTTGTCGTCGTACCAGCGGTCGGCCTCCTCCTCGGTGTCGGCCGTTTCGGCGCGGAACATCTCCGGGACGTAGTTGAACATGAACCGCTCGCCAAGCGAGTTGCGCAGCACCCCGCCGTCGCCGCGCACACCCTCGGTCACGAGGATGCCGCGCACGGAAGGCGGCCAGACCATGCCGGTCGGATGGAACTGGACGAACTCCATGTCGATCAGTTCGGCGCCGGCCCACAACGCCAGGGCGTGACCGTCGCCGGTGTACTCCCACGAGTTGGAGGTCACCTTGTAGGCCTTGCCGATCCCCCCTGTGGCGAGGATGACGGCGGGCGCCTCGAACACGACGAAGCGACCCGTTTCGCGCCAATAGGCGAAGGCACCGGCGATGCGGTCGCCGTCCTTGAGCAGCCGGGTGACGGTGCACTCCATGAACACGGCGACCTCGGCTTGGGTGGCGCGGTGCTGGAGCATGCGGATCATCTCCAGTCCGGTACGGTCACCGACGTGGGCCAGGCGGGCGAAGCGGTGGCCACCGAAGTCGCGCTGGAGGATGCGGCCGTCCGGCGTGCGGTCGAACAGGGCGCCCCACTCCTCCAGCTCGAGCACGCGCTCAGGGGCCTCCTCGGCGTGGATCTGAGCCATCCGCCAGTTCGACAGCAGCTTGCCGCCGCGCATCGTGTCGCGGAAGTGCACCTTCCAGTTGTCCTCGGGGTACACGTTGCCAAGGGCGGCGGCGATCCCGCCTTCGGCCATCACCGTGTGCGCCTTGCCGAGCAGCGACTTGCACACGACCGCCGTGCGGGCGCCTTGGCGGGCCGCTTCGATCGCCGCCCGCAGGCCGGCTCCGCCGGCTCCCACGACGACGACGTCGAACGAGTGCCTCTCGAGGTCGGACATCAGAAGAACCGCGGGTCGTCGATCGTGCCAGTGGCGACGAGGCGGACGTACAGGTCGGTGATGGCCACGCACACCAGGCTCGTCCAGGCGATCGGCATGTGCCGTGCGTTGAGCCGGGAGACCAGCTTCCAGAAACGGTGGCGGCTCGGGGAGCGCGAGAACACGTCGAGGTTCCCACCGCACAGGTGGCGGCACGAGTGGCACGACAGCGTGTAGGCACCGAGCAACACGGCGTTGACGAGCAGGATGACGGTGCCGAGCCCCATCCCGAAGCCGTCGGGAAAGTCGAAGGCGCGGAGTGCGTCCCACAGCAGGATCAGCGGGAACGGCACGGTGAGGTAGAAGAAGTAGCGGTGGACGTTCTGCAGGATCAGTGGGAACCGCGCTTCACCGCGGTAGCCACGGCGGGCGTCCCGCACCGCGCAGGCGGGCGGCGACCAGAAGAACGCGCGGTAGTAGGCCTTGCGGTAGTAGTAGCAAGTGAGCCGGAAGCCGAGCGGGATCGGCAGGATCAGCAACGCCGGTGAGAGCGTCCACCAATCGCCGACGACGCTCCAGGTGGTGTGTTCGCAGTTCGCGGCGAGGCACGGCGAGTAGAACGGCGACAGGTAGGGGTCGGCGTAGTAGTCGGCGTTGATGAGGGCCGCCCACGTCGCGTACACGACGAAGCCGCTCAACACGAGGCCAGTCACCAGGGGCTGGAGCCACCAGGTGTCCGTGCGGCGTGTAGCCGGGCCGTTGACCGTGACCTTGACTGCTGTCACCGGTCACTCCAGCTGGGTCTCGGGTTCGTCGGACCGGGGTTGTAGGTGGTGGCGGCGGATCGTGCGCACGCACGCGTTCCATCGCAGCACCGCGTCGTCGTCGTCGACGGGGCGGATGGCGATGGCCCGCTCGAACCGCGCCATCGCATCCTGGAAGGCCTCGAAGGCGAAGGCGTGCCCCCGCGACCGCCGCAGCACCGCCCGCGCCCATCGCTCGCTGACGATCCCCGAGTAGTAGTCGCGCCTGTCTCTTATACACATCTGACGCTGCCGACGATGTTAGCAC
>JBKPRV010000011.1:0-9683 GCA_046734715.1 Actinomycetota bacterium
GCAGACAGACAGGCGCGGCGGCGTGGCGCTCATGATCGGGGCGCCAGCGACGAGCGGAGCAGCTCCAGCGCGGCCGAGGCGTGGACCGCCGTCCGCACCACCGGGGCCAGGTCGTCGCGGCCGGCCTGCCGCCGGTCGGCCAGCGCCTCGCGGGTCTCGCGCACTTCGTCGGCGGCCCGGCGGAGGCGCTCCCGCCGTGACGGCTGGTCGCCCAGCACCTCCCGGCGGGCGTTGCTGATGCCCTGGGCCCAGCCGCGCCGGACCAGCCAGCGCTTCTCCAGCCGCTCGGGCAGCACCTGCTGGACGACGGCGGCCTCGGGCTCGTAGCGGATGGCCCACCCCGCGGCCTTGAGCCGGCGGGTGAGGTCGGGCTCCTCGGAGGACAGCAGCTTGGCGCCCCGCCGCCCCAGGCGCGGGTCGTAGCCGCCCACCGCCAGCGCCGCGGTCCGCCGCACCGACATGTTGGTGCCGTAGGGCCCGTGCTCGGTGGGGAAGGGGCCGGCGTCGTCGCCCAGGTCGAGGGCGCTGTACCACATGTCCAGCGCGGGGCCGAGCCAGCCCGGGCGTCCCGCGGGCCACACCACGCCGACCGGCCCGCCCACGCTGCCCACTTCGGGCGCACCGGCGTACGTCGCCAGATGGGCCCGGGCCCAGGTGGGCGGGGCGAGGGCGTCGTCGTCGAGGAACAGCACGACATCGCGAACGGACGCGGCCAGCGCGGCGTTGCGGGCCCGGGACAATCCCACCCGGGGCTCGCTCACCACCACGCGGCCGTCGCCCTCGTCCCTCCAGCGGCGCAGCAGACCGGCGGTGCCGTCACTCGAGCCGTTGTCCACCACCAGGACCTCGACCTGTCCCGGCTCGGCGAGCTGGGCGTCGAGGCTCGCGAGGCACTGGGGCAGGACCGTGGCCCGGTCCCGCGTGCACACCGCGATGGTGCCCGTGGTCATGGAGCGCTCAGCACGTCCGCCGCGATCATCTCCTCAAGGTACCGGTCGCCCCACCACGAGACCTGCAGGGCCTTGGCCCGCCGGAAGTACAGCTGCACGTCGTAGTCGACGGTGAACCCGTTGCCGCCGTGGATCTGCTCGGCCGTGGCCGTCAGGTCGCGGGCCACCTTGGCGGCGAACAGCTTGGCCATGGGCGCCAGGCGGGCCACGGACCGGCCGGTGGCGCGGGCCCAGGCCGCCTCGTGCACCAACGTGCGGGCCCCGTCCAGCTCGGCCTGGCGGTCGGCCAGGTAGTGGGCGATCGACTGGAAGGCGCCGATGGGCTTGTCGAACTGCTCGCGGTCCTTGGCGTACTGCACGGTGATCTCCTGCACCCGGTCCGCGGCCCCGACGGCCCAGGCGGCCAGCAGGATCAGCGCGTCGTCGCGCGCCTCCTCCCAGGCGGCCCACCCGCCGGCCAGCCGCTCGGCCCCGTCGACGTGCACCCCGTCGAGGTCGACCCGGTACTGGCTGTCCGACGCCAGTGAGAGCTGCTGGGTGAACGTGACCCCGGGCGCGTCGGGCGCCACCAGGAACAGGTCGACATCGCCGGGGGCCTCACCGGTGCGGGCCGCCACCAGCAGCCGGTCGGCGTTCGCGGCGAACGCGACGTGGCGCTTGGTCCCGCTCAGCCGGTAGCCGTCGCCGTCGGGGATGGCATGTGCTTGGATGCCGCGCGGCCCGAAGCCACCGTCGGGCTCGAGCCACGCGGGCGTGAGCACGGCCTCGCCCGCTGCGACCCGGGGCAGCCACTCGGCGCGCTGGGCGTCGGTCCCGCCGGCCACCAGGGCGCCGCCGGAGACCACGCAGCTCACGAAGTGGGGCGTGGGGGCCAGTGCCCGACCCAGCTCCTCGTACACGACCACGCCGTCCAGGGTGGTCATGCCCGCCCCGCCGTGCTCGGCCGGGACGAGCAGGCCGCACAGGTCGGCCGCCGCCAGCCGCTTCCACAGGTCGGCGGCGATGCCGACCGGGTCGTCCTCCAACGTCCGGACGAGGCTCAGGGGCGCGTGCTCGGTGCACAGGCCGCGCACCATGGCGCGCAGCATGTCCTGCTCGGGCGTGAAGTCGAGGTCGAGCACGGTGACTCCTAGGGGGTCCACTGGTCGCCGATGCGGCGCCAGGGGTTGTCGTCGGCGGAGAGTGGCACAGCGATGCGCAGGCTGGCGGTGGTGCACAGGCGCTCGCCCGCCCACACCCGGGCGGCGACGCGGGCCCAGCCGCAGCCGGCAGCGTCGCGGTCACGTGACTCGACAGTCCCGGTGATGGTCATGGTGTCGCCCGGGTACACCGAGTCGAGCATGCGGAAGCGCATCCAGCCCAGGCGGCCCCGCGGGCCGGTCCAGTCGGTGACGAAGCGCTCGAGCCATGCCTGCTGGTTGGGCGTGTTGAGGAAGATGTCCTGGGCCCCGTTGCGCTCGACGGCGAAGTCCCGGTCGTGGTGCATGGGACGCCAGTCGCGGGTGGCGAGCGCGCCCAGGACCACCGTGGTGGCGGTCACCTCGTGGCGGAGGACCGGCAGCGCCTCCCCCGCGACCACCTCGCCGTGGTCCCCACCGCCCGCGTCCGGCGGCGGGGGTGCCTCGGCGCGGCGGTAGCCGAAGCCGGTGAACGTCTCCACCCCCACCAGCTCGTCGCGCTGGTTGCGGTAGGGCACGTCGATGACCCAGAAGCGCCCGGTGCCGAGCTTGGTGGTCTTGGGCTGGCTGAGCGAGCGCAGGACCTGGCACGTGCTGATCACGTCGCCCGGGCGGACAGGCGCGTGGAACGTGACCTCGCTGTCGCTCATCACCGCCTCGGGCAGGCCGAGCCGGTCCTTGAGGTCGAAGTGGACCTGCAGCGGGAGGCGCGCGGTGACCGGCCCGGGCTGCCAGTGGTGGGGCCGGAACCACAGCGACAGGGTGGAGGGCGGGGCGATGGGCCCGCCGGTCAGCTCCTCGGCTACGGCGTCGTCCCAGAACAGCGGGTTGCCATTCTCCACCGAGGCGCAGGACGTCCAGATGTAGCCCCGCTCCACCGGGAAGTCGGCCGTCTCCGGGTAGCGGGTCTCGCCGATCCAGCTCTCGACGTCGAGCTCAGCCGCGCTCATGCGATCACCCCGTCGGCGGCCAGGGCCTCGATCTCGGCCGGGGACAGCCCCGCCTCCGCCAGCAGGTCGGCGGTGGCGGTCACCTCGGGGTCGGGCAGGGGGTAGCTCGGCTGGCGGACGGTCCCCGCCAGCACCGGCCCCAGCTGGCGGAACGGCGGCTCGCCGTCCCGCTGGGCCTCCGCCACCGCACCCCGGGCCTCGACGTGGGGGTCGTCCACGACCTCGGGGATGGACAGGACCGGCGCCACGCAGGTGTCGGCGTCGGCCAGCAGGCGCACCCACTCGTCCCGGGTGCGCTCGGCGAACACCCGGCGCAGGTCGGCCCGGATCTCGTCCTGCACCGCGTCGTCGCTCTGGTGCCCGCTCCAGCGCTCCAGCCCCAGCGCCCGGCACAGGTTGGTCCAGAACACGGGCTCGATGGCCGCCACCGCCAGCCAGCCGCCGCCCCGGGTGCCGTAGACGTCGTAGCAGGCGTAGCGCCCGGTGAGGATGTAGTGCCCGGGCCCGGGGATCTCGCCGGTGGCCAGGTACTCGTCCACGTACAGCGACAGCATCCACAGCACGCCCTCGCTGACGGCCACGTCCAGGTGGACGCCCTCGCCCGTGCGCTGGCGCCCGACCAGGGCGGCCAGGATGGCGACGGTGGCGGCCATCCCGCCGGCGGCGATGTCGGCCACGGTGGCGCCGGGTAGGACCGGGCGGCCGCCACTGCCCCGGCCGGACATGTGCAGGTAGCCGGCGGCGGCCAGGTAGTTGAGGTCGTGGCCGGCCCGGGCCGCGTACGGGCCGTCCTGGCCGTAGCCGCTGGTCGAGCAGTACACGATGCCGGGATGGGCGGCCCGCACGGCGTCGTAGCCCACGCCGAGCCGGTCCATCACGCCGGGCCGGAACGACTCCAGCACCACGTCGGCGGAGGCGGTGAGGCGCAGGAACGCCTCCCGCCCCGCCGGCGCCTTGAGGTCGATCTCGGCCCGCTCAAGGCCGCGCTGGCCGCTGTAGGCGTGGAACGGCGGCACCAGCGGCGTGGCGCCGGCCTTGGGCGGCGGGCCCACCTTGACCACGCGGGCGCCGTAGTCCGCCAGCAGCCGCGAGCAGCGGGTGGCCGGCCCCACCGTCGACAGGTCGAGGACCGTGGTCCCGTCGAGCAGCGCCTCCATCAGAAGTTCTTGGGCAGGCCGAGCTTGCGGGTGGCGATGATGTTCTTCTGCACCTCGGACGTCCCTCCGCCGATCGTGTCGATCACGGTGTAGCGGTAGGTCGATTCGGCCCGGCCGGCCATGGGGGCCTCGTCGGTGCCCACCCGCAGCTGGGACCCGGGACCGCCCAGGTCCATGGACGCGTCGGCGAGCCGCTTGGACAGCTCGGTGGCGAACAGCTTGTACTCCGAGGCCTCGGCCCGCGGCGGGTCGCCGCCCTGCAGGGAGGCGTGCACGAAGCGCAGGCCCAGCAGCCGGGCCACCTCGCCGTCGGTGACCAGGCGGGCGATCTGGCGGCGCACCACCGGATCGTCGCGCAGCGGCTCGCCGTCGACCGTGGCGGTGCGAACGTGGTCCACCAGCAGCTGCAGCCGGGCGTCGATCTGGCTGTAGGTGAACATGGTGAAGCGCTCGAGGTCGAGCGCCTGGGCGATGTACTGGAAGCCCCGGTTGAGCTCGCCGACCACGTAGTCGTCATGCACGAACACGTCGTCGAAGAACACTTCGTTGGTGCGCTCGTCGCCCATGGTCCAGATGGGCCGGATGGTGAGCCCGGGGTCGTCGAGGGGGACCAGGAACAGCGTGATGCCGTGGTGCTTGGGGGCGTCGGGATCGGTGCGGGCGCCCACCCAGTACCACTCGGCGAAGTGCGCCGAGGTGGTCCAGGTCTTCTGGCCGTCGAGCCGCCAGCCGTCGCCGTCGCGGGTGGCGCGCAGCTGCATGGCGGCCGCGTCGGAGCCGGCGTTGGGCTCGGAGTACCCGACCGCGAACTCGACCTCGTTGCGCAGGATCTTCGGTAGGAACTCGGCCTTGAGCCGCGCGGAGCCGTGCTTGATCAGGGTCTTGCCGATGATCCCGACGCCCTTGCCGATCTGGGGGGCGCCTCGCCGGGCCAGGGCCTCGTTGAGCAGGTACTCGTAGACGCCGTCGCCCTCCGACCCGCC
Source organism: Actinomycetota bacterium (assembly GCA_046734715.1). GTDB lineage: Bacteria > Actinomycetota > Acidimicrobiia > Acidimicrobiales > VFJN01 > ZC4RG19. The sequence continues at coordinate 5,219 of JBKPRV010000011.1, forward strand.
GTACTCCTTCGGCCAGGTCATGCCCAGCCAGCCCCGCGCCCCCACCTCGGCCATGAACGCGCGGCGCTCGGGGGTGTCGCAGATCTGCGCCATGTTCTCGCGGGTGGGGTCCATGACGGCGGGGTCCTCCCGCTCGTCGAGGAAGGCCTCGACCTCGGCGAGGAACGCCTGCTGCTCCTCGGAGAACTCGAAGTCCATGTGCTACCCCCACACAAATCTGACGGACCGTCAGATTAGCAGTCAGCGTGCGATGAAGCCCCTGAGCGGTTGCCACGGGGCCAGCCGCCGCTCCTCGACCCGGGCGAACCCCGCCTGCACCAGCGCCGCCACCATCTCCTCGCCGGTGGGGAGGCCGACGCTACCGACCGTCGACCGCAGCACGAGGTCCAGGTGGGCGGCCGCGGGGTCGCCCGTCCCCGCCACCGCGGTGCCGAGGACCAGCGTGCCGTCCGGCGTCAGCTCCCGCAGCCGGGCCAGCAGCGCGGGCTGGTCGCCGGGGGCGAAGTAGTAGATGTTCTGGAGCGCCAGCACCAGGTCCCACGGCCCGGTGAGGTCGGGCGGCAGGCAGCGCAGGTCGGCCACCTCGACCCGGAAGCGGGTGTCGAGGCCCCAGGCCGCCAGGTGGCGCCGGGCCAGCGCCACCACGTCCGCCTGGACATCGACCCCCGCGCCCGTCGACTCCGGGGCGGCATCGGCCACGTGGCGCAGGTAGACGCCCGAGCCGCAGCCCACGTCGAGCACCCGCCGGGGCCGGCACGAGGCCACCACGTCGGCCACGAACGGGGCGAAGATCGGCTCGGACACCCGCGAGGTGCGGGCCACCAGCTCGGCGTGGCTGGCCAGGTAGTCGCCCGGTCCGGCGCCGGCCAGCCGGGCGTCGAGGCTGCGATACACGTCGCTGCCGTAGACCACGGCCTCCTCGGGCAGGGCCGCCAGCCCGTCGACCGAGGGGTCGGCCACGGCCCGGGACCGCACCCCCGCCAACCGCCAGCGGTCGCCCCGCCGGCGCAACTCGCCCACCGCCCGGCCCACCTCCAGCAGCGACCCGAGCAGGCCGGCGTCGGCCACGTCCAGCTCTTCGGTCAGCTCGTCGACCGTGTGGGAGCGGCGCTTCAGCGCCGCCAGCAGGCCGATCCGGGCCGCGGTGCCGAGGAACTCCACCCGCAGCCACGACACGAAGTCCCGCACCAGCAGCCCGTGGGCCCGCTTGTGGCGCAGCCGCAGGCCCGAGAGGGCCAGCCGGGCCGAGTAGCGCATCCCCCCATCATCCCCCGATCACCCCTGCCTCCCGCAGCCGGACCAGCTCGGTGCGGTCCAGCCCCAGCTCCTCGGCCAGCACGGCCTCGGTGTGCTCGCCGAGCCACGGGACCCGGGTCTCCGGCCCCTCGGCCATGGCCGACAGCTTGACGGGGTTGCCCGGGATCAGGATGGGCTCGGCCACGCCATCGCTGCGGGGCATCTCCACCAGCATGTCCCGGGCGGCCACATGGGGATCGGCGATGACCTCGGGCGGCGTCAGGCACGGCCCGGCGGCCAGGCCGGCCGCGGTCATCGCCGCGGCCGCTTCGACCTTGGTGCGCGAGGCGGCCCACGCCTCGATGGCGGCCCTCACCTCGCCTGCATTGTCGACCCAGCCCGCGGAGCCGGTGAAGCGCGGGTCGTCGTTCCACTCGGGCCGGCCGATCACCTCGGCCAGCGCGGTGAAGTGCTGCGGCCGCACGGCCTGGAGCACGAAGAACCCGTCGCCGGCGGCGAACGTGTCGACGATGGCCTTGATCTCGGTCTCGACCGGTCCGTGCACGCCCATGGACCACAGGTTGGTGACGATGTCGGTCATGGCCATGACCGCGTCGAGCATGGCCACGTCGACCCGCTGGCCCCGCCCGGTCCGGTCGCGGTGGCGCAGCGCCGCCAGCACCCCGACGGTGCCGAACAGCGCGCTGGAGATGTCGCCCAGGGCGCCCACCGGGTTGGCCCGGGGGTTGCGGCCCGGCTCGCGCCGGTACTCGTAGATCCCGGACATGCCCTCCACGATGGCGGCGTAGGCCGGCCAGGAGCGGTAGGGCGTGTCGCCGGTGTTCCCGAAGCCCGACAGCGACAGGTAGATCGCCGCCGGGTGGCGCTCGGCCACGACGTCGTAGCCCAGGCCGAGGCGGTCCATGGTGCCGGCCTTGAAGTTCTCGCACACCACGTCGAACCGCCCGGCGAGGGCGAGGAACAGCTCGCGGCCCTCGGGGTGCTTGAGGTCGAGCGCCACGCTCCGCTTGCCCAGGTTGTTGCGCAGGAAGGTGGCCCCCACCTTGCGGCCCTCGGGGTCGAGCATGTGGGGGTAGGCGCCCCGGCCCGACTCGCCCGTGCCGGGGTGCTCGACCTTGACCACGTCGGCGCCCAGCCGGGCGAGGAGCTGGGTGGCGTAGGGGAGCGCCTGCATCTGCTCGGCGGCCAGCACCCGCACACCGTCGAGCGGCTTGCCGAGCGGGGCGGCCTCGGGGTTGGCGACGTCTCCCAGGTGCATGCGAGGCATCGTACGGAGCGAGCTGACGGGTCGTCAGGTCCGCCGAAGTTACTCCCCGTATGGGAGACTGGACGCGTGGCGCTGACCGCCGAGTCGCCGCCGGCCACGCGGCGGCGGCCCTTGGTGCCCGTGCTCGGGTTGGCTGCCGGCGTCGGGGCCGTGCACGTCGTGCTCAGCGGGCGCTACGGGTTCCACCAAGACGAGCTGTACCTGCTGGCGGCCGGGCGCCATCCCGCGCTGGGCTACGTCGACCAGCCGCCGCTGGCACCGCTGGTGGTCCGTGGGATCACCGCGGTGGTGGGCGAGCACCTGTGGGCGCTGCGGCTGGTGTCGGGGGCGGCGCACGCCGGGCTGGTCGTGGCGGTGGCGGGCATCGCCTCGGCGCTCGGCGGCCGGCCCCGGACGCTGCTGCTGGCGGCGCTGGCGGCGGCGACCATGCCGGTGTTCGTGGCCGCCGGCGCCCGCTTCGATCCCGGCTCGCTAGCCCTGCTGTTCTGGGCGCTGGCGCTGTGGGCGGTGGCCTCCGTGCTGGCCGGGTCCGATCCCCGCTGGTGGCTCGGGGCGGGCGCCGCGCTGGGGGCCACGCTCGAGTCGACGTGGACCGGTCCGCTGCTGGCGCTCGGCCTGGTGCTGGGGCTGGTGCTGGCCCCGGGGGCCCGGCGCCACCTGCGCAGCGGCTGGCCGGCACTGGGCCTGCTGGTGGCGCTGGCCGTGTGGCTGCCCAACCTAGTTTGGCAGGCGCTCAACGGCTGGCCCGCGCGCGAGCTGCACGCGGCGGCCGTCGCCCCCGCGGGGGAGGACGGGCTGGCCGACTTCGTGATCCGCCAGATCGTGCTGGCCGGCCCCGCGGGGGTGGTGTTGGGGGTGGCCGGGGTGGTGTGGGCCTGGCGGCGCCCGCCGTGGCGCGCCCTGGCGGTCCCGGCGGTGGTGGTCGCCGCCGGGTTGGCGGTCGTGGGCGCCCGGGCCGAGGACCTGGGCTTCGCCTACGTGGCCGCGATCCCTGCCGGGGTGGCGGCGGCCGACTACTGGGCCGCCGACGACAGCCGTCGCTGGCACCAGGCGATCGCGGGCGTGGCCGCCGGGCTGATCCTGTTGCCGCTGGCCGCGCCGGTCACGTCGCTCGACGTGTACGAGGACCTCTACCTCAGCGTCGACCCCAGCCTGGCCGAGGAGGTGGGCGGGCCCGAGACCGCGGCGCTCGTGGCCCGGGTCTACGACATCCTGCCCGCAGGCGAGAAGCAGGATGCCCGGGTCGTGACCGCGCACGCGGGCGTGGCCGCCACGCTCGACCTGTACGGGCCGGCGCGGGGGCTGCCCCGGGGCCACGTGTTGTCCGCCGACCGCAGCTACGCCGACTGGTGGCCCCACCACGAGCCCACCGGCACGGTCATCTTCGTCGGCTACACCCGCCAGGCCCTGGAGCCCTACTGCGATGCCATGGGGCCCATCGCCATCCTCGGCAACGACCGGAACATCCGCAACGAGGCGTTCGAGTCGAGCATCTCGGTGTGCAACGTCATGAAGGTCACCTCGGGCGCGCTTCGGGCGGGCCTGTCCCGGTGGGACTGAGCCGCGGAATATGACGACCCGTCAGATTCGGCCGTAGCCTGGCGGGCCATGACCGCCCGCGGCATCCTGAGCTACGGCGCCTACCTGCCGTACCGGCGCCTCGACCGGGCCGAGATCCGGGCCGTGGCCGGGACGGGTGGGGGTAAGGGCACCCGCACGGTGGCCTCCTACGACGAGGACAGCACCACGCTGGGCGTGGCCGCCGCCCGCCAGGCGCTGGCCGCGGCGCCCGCGGGCGTGCGGCCGGGCGCGCTCTGGTTCGCCACCGTCAGCCCCGCCTACCTCGACAAGACCAACGCCACCGCCATCCACGCTGCCCTGCGGCTGCCCGACGACGCCGCCGCGTTCGACGCCGTGGGTGCGGTCCGGTCGGCCCTCGGC
>JBKPRV010000012.1:0-5638 GCA_046734715.1 Actinomycetota bacterium
CTCGTCTACCGCTCCAACCGCATCGTCAACTTCGCCCAGGGCGACCTGGGCACGGTGCCGACGATGGGGGCCGTGCTGCTGATCGTGGGGCCGGGCGTGCCCTACTTCGTGAGCCTGGGCCTGGGGCTGGTGGTGGCGGCGCTGCTGGGCGCGCTGGTCGAGTTCCTCATCGTCCGGCGCTTCGCGCACGCCCCGCGGCTGATCCTCACGGTGGCGACGCTCGGCGTGGCCCAGATCTTCGCGGCTTTGGCGCTCGGCCTGCCGTCGCTGGCCAACGACGCCTTCCCCGGCACCTTCGACATCAACCCGCCCAGCACCTACCCGTCGCCCTTCGACTTCACCTTCGAGATCCCGCCGATCGTCTTCCACGGCAACGACCTGATCGCACTGGCGTCGGTGATCGTCTGCACCGTGGGCCTGGCCCTGTTCTTCCGGGTCACGAACACCGGGATCGCGGTTCGGGCCAGCGCCGAGAGCTTCGATCGGGCGGCGCTGCTCGGCATCCCGGTCAAGCGGGTGCAGATGATCGTGTGGAGCATCGCCAGCGTGCTCGCCTTCGTGGCCGTGTTCATGCGGGCGGGCGTGATCGGGGTGCCGCTGGGCTCGGTGCTGGGGCCCGCCATCCTGGTGCGGGCGCTCGCGGCCTGCGTGATCGGGGGCATGACCAACCTGCCGATGATCTTCGCGGGGGCGGTCACCCTCGGCGTGGTCGAGCAGGCCATCGTGTGGAACACCCGCGGGACCGCGCTGGTGGCGCCCATCCTGTTCGTGGTCGTGCTGGTGGTGCTGCTGCTGCAGCGGGTCGACCGGTCCAACCGCAGCGACGGCATGTCGAGCTGGCAGGTCGTGACCGACGTGCGGCCCATCCCCCCGGAGCTGTCGCAGCAGCGCGAGGTCCGCTGGGCCACGCGTGGCCTGACCGCCTTACTGGTCGGGGTGGCCCTCGTGCTGCCGCTGGTGCTGTCGGCCAGCCGGCTCGACCTGGTGGGCGTGATCCTCGTGTACGCCATGGTGGGCGTGTCGCTGGTGGTGCTCACCGGCTGGGCCGGCCAGGTCAGCCTGGGGGCGGTCGCCTTCCTCGCCATCGGGGCCGCGGTCGGTGGTGCCATCACCTCCCGCCTGGGGTGGGACCTGGCCATCGCGCTGCTGGTGGCCGGGGTCGTGGGGGCGGTCATCTCGATCGTCATCGGCCTGCCCGCGCTGCGGATCCGCGGCCTGCTGCTGGCCGTGACCACCCTGGCCTTCGCCCAGGCGGTGGCGGTCTACGGGCTCAACCGGTCCGAGTTCGGCTGGTGGCTGCCGCTGCGGCGGATCGAACGACCCGACCTGTTCGGCCTCATCCCCATCGCCAGCGAGCGGCAGTACTACTACTTCATCGTCGTCTGCCTGGGGCTGATGCTGTCGGTGGCCAAGCGCCTGCGCCGCAGCCGGGTGGGCCGGGTGATGATCGGCGTGCGGGAGAACGACCGGGCCGCCCAGGCGTTCGGCGTGAGCCCGGTGCGGGCCAAGCTCACCGCCTTCGCCGCCTCCGGCTTCATCGCCGCCTTCGCGGGCGCGGTGTTCGTCCACCACCAGCAGCGCCTCGGCATCGAGCCCTACGCCACCGAGGAGAGCCTGGCCGTGTTCTCGATGGTGGTGATCGGCGGCCTGGGGTCGCTGTCGGGGGCCATCCTCGGGGCGGTGTACGTGATCGGCGCGCAGTACTTCCTGCCCGCCGAGCTCAGCTTCTTCGCGGGCGGCGCCGGGCTGCTGATCGTGCTCATGACGCTGCCCGGCGGGCTGGGCTCGCTGCTCTACCAGGCCCGGGACGCGTTCCTGCGCTGGGTGGCCCAGCGGCACGAGATCATGGTGCCGAGCCTGTTCGCCGACGCCAAGGACCGCTCCGTCGTCGGCCTGTCGCGCGAGCGGGGCATGGCCTTCCTGCGCGAGCTGGCCGACCGCATGGACGGTGCCGGCGCCGAAGCGCTGCTCAGCCCCCTGCCCGAGCTGCCGCTCGACGCCGCGCCGGAGCCACCGGAACCGGAACCCCAACCCGTAAGCACGGGCGCCCATGAAGGCGCTCCTGAGGGTGCCACCGCGGCCGCAAAGAGGACGCAGTGAGCGACTCGGCGCGACAGACAACACAGGGCACCGACGTCGCCGACGCGCCGGCCCCGGCGCCGCCGCCCGAGCCCGAGGGCACCGCCACGGCCAAGCCCTCCCTGCGCGAGCGCCTGCGCGGCTACCGCCCGTCCGCGCTGACCAAGGGCGCGGCCACGGCGCCGCTCATCATCCTGTTCGGCCTCAACGCGGTGGACGAGCTCGACCGCGAGGCGGCCAACGTGCTGTTGCCCAACATCCGGGACACGTTCGGCCTCGACATCCAGGGCGCGCTCACCCTCACCTCGATCATCAGCTTCATGTTCTTCTTCATCGAGCTGCCGATCGCCCATTTCGCCGACCGCAAGAAACGGACCACCATCGCGGCCGGCGGCGCGGCGGCTTGGGGCGTCTTCTCACTGTTCAGCGGGCTCGCTCCCCACGTGTGGGGCTTTGCCGCGGCCCGGGCCGGGGCCAGCACCGGCCGGGCCGTCAACCAGGGCACCCACCCGTCGCTGCTCACCGACTACTACCCGCCCGACGCCCGCCCCGGGGTGTTCGCAGCCCACAGCGCGGCCAGCTTCGTCGGGCGCTTCATCGGCCCGCTCATGGCCGGCTTCATCGGCTACCTGCTCGGCTGGCGCTGGGCCTTCATCATCGCCGCCATCCCCACGTTCATCCTGGTGAGCTTCGCCTTCCGGCTGAAGGAGCCGACCCGCGGCCTCCACGAGCGGGCCCTCATGGGCGCCGACGACGAGACCGTCCACACCGAGGAGAAGCCCGCATCACTCGGCGAGGCGTGGCGCATCCTGTGGGGCGTGCAGACGCTGCGGCGCTTCTGCATCGGGGTGCCCTTCATCCTCATCCCGACCGTCTCGCTGCGGCCACTGCTCCAGCTGTTCTACGAGCAGGAGCTGGGCCTGAACACCGCCGAGCGGGGCATCCTGTCGGCCACCACCGAGCCGTTCCAGCTCATCGGCCTGTTCATCGGCGTCCCGCTGGCCGCCAAGTACATGCGGGTCGACCCCACCAAGGTCGCCCCCCTGCTCGGCATCGCCGCCAGCTTCCAGGTGGTGCTCATCGTCCTGCTGGTCACGACCAAGAACCTCTGGCTCGTGGTCCCGCTCCGGGCGGCGCTGGCGATGGCCCTGTCCTCGACGCTTCCCGTCATCATCGCCACGCTCTCGCTCATCAACCCACCCCGGGTGCGCTCGCTCGGGTTCTCGCTGGTGAACCTGTTCATCCTGCCCACGCTGCTGATACAGCCCATCATCGGCGGCCTGGCCGACGACTGGGGGCTGACCAGGGGCATCCTGCTGCTGGCCCCGCTCACCCTCATCGGCGGCGTGATCCTCGCCACCTCGAGCCGCTACATCGCCTCCGACATCGACAAGGTGCGCACGGCCACGGTCACCATGGCCGAGGTGCGGGCCGCCCACCGGCGGGGCGAGTCCAAGCTGCTGGTGTGCCGGCACGTCGACGTGCACTACGACTCGGTGCAGGTGCTGTTCGACGTCGACTTCGAGGTGGCCGAGGGCGAGATCGTGGCCCTGCTCGGCACCAACGGGGCCGGCAAGTCGACCCTGCTCAAAGCCATCTCCGGCCTAATGGACCCGTCGGGCGGCGCCATCGTCTACGACGGCACCGACATGACCTACACCCCACCGGAGGAGGTGGTGGGCCGCGGGGTCGTGCAGGTCCCCGGCGGCCGGGGCACCTTCCCGGGCCTGACCGTGGCCGAGAACCTGCGGCTGGCGGCGTGGCCCTACCAGCACGATCCCGCGTACGTGGCGGAGTCCACCGAGGCCGTCCTGGAGCACTTCCCGACGCTCCGCGAGCGCTGGGGCGACCTGGCCGGCAACCTGTCGGGCGGCGAGCAGCAGATGCTCACGCTGGGCATGGCCTTCATCGCCAAGCCGCGGCTGCTGATGATCGACGAGCTGTCGCTGGGCCTGGCCCCCATCGTGGTGGACCGGTTGCTCAAGATCGTCGAGGCGATCCGCGCCCGCGGCACCACCATCATCCTGGTGGAGCAGTCGGTGAACGTGGCCCTGACGCTGTGCGAGACGGCCTACTTCATGGAGAAGGGCCAGATCCGCTTCCACGGGCCCACCCGCGAGCTGCTGGACCGGCCCGAGATCCTGCGCTCGGTGTTCCTGGAGGGGGCCGAGTCGATGTCGGCCGATGCGGGTGCCGAGCCGCACCCGGTCCGGGTGCCCGCCGTGGCCGCTCCCGCCGAGCCCCGGCCCAACGGCGAGCGGGGTGAGATCGTGCTGGTGGCCGAGGGGCTGACCCGGTCCTACGGCGGGGTGCGGGCGGTGAGCAACGTGTCGTTCTCGCTGGCCCAGGGCGCCATCCTCGGCGTCATCGGCCCCAACGGCGCGGGCAAGACCACGCTGTTCGACGTCATCTCGGGCTACATGCCGCCGGACGAGGGGCGCCTGCTGTTCAAGGGCTCCGACATCATCGGCTTGGGCGCGGACGCCCGCGCCCGCCTGGGCCTGGGGCGCTCGTTCCAGGACGCCCGGTTGTTCCCCGGGCTGTCGGTGGAGGAGACCATCGCCCTGGCGCTCGAGCGCCACGTCGAGGTCCGTGACCCGTTCGCCACCGCGGTCGGCCTGCCCATGGTGCGCGAGTCGGAGGCGGCCGTCTCCGAACGGGTGGACGAGCTGATCGAGCTGGTCGGGCTCCAGGCCTACCGGGCCAAGTTCGTGCGGGAGCTGTCCACCGGCACCCGCCGGATCGTCGACCTGTGCTGCCTGCTGGCCCACGGGCCCGACGTCATGCTGTTCGACGAGCCGTCCTCGGGCATCGCCCAGCGGGAAGCGGAGGCGCTCGGGCCCATGATCCTGCGGGTGCGGGAGGCCACCGGCGCCGGCATCGTGATCATCGAGCACGACATGCCGCTGGTGCGCTCGATCTCCGACGAGATCATGGCGCTCGACCTCGGCAAGGTCGTCGCCCACGACGTCCCCGACGTGGTCCTCCACGACCCGAGGGTCGTCGCCTCCTACCTAGGGACGAACGACGCCGCGGTGGCCCGCTCGGGCACCGAGGGGCTGCTCCAGGGCTCGGCCGGAGGGCCTCGGACCGCGGGCTGACCCGTGGTGGGCGTCGTCGTGTCCGGCGGGGTCGGGCCGGAGGGCCTCAGACCGCGGGCTGACCCGTGGTGGGCGTCGTCGTGTCCGGCGGTTGGGCCGGAGGGCCTCAGACCGCGGGCTGACCGGTGGTGGGCGTCGTCGTGTCCGGCGGGGTCGTGGTGCTGGTCGTGGTGGGAGCCGTGTCGGGTGGGTCGGAGGGCGGGCCCGACCCGTCCGGCAGTGTGGTCGTCGACGTGGAGGCGGTGGTGGAGGTGGCCGGGTCGGTCGCCGTGGTCGGCGGGGAGCTCTCCGCGGCCCCCGGGTCCGGCGTCACCTGGATCGACGTCGCCACCGCCGGATCGCCGGCCGCCGCCGGCGCGGTGGCGGCGTGCCGCTGCCCGCTCGGAGCCGGTGCCTGGGCGGTCGAGGGCCCGGTGGTCGCCGGGGCGTCGGCGGGTTGGGCCGCCTCGGCCGCGAGC
>JBKPRV010000013.1:0-8664 GCA_046734715.1 Actinomycetota bacterium
CGGTTCCACCGCTCGGTGGACAGCGCGTCCTCCCGCAGCCGCTTGTAGCTGGTGGCGGACCACAGCTCGGCGCCCACGTCCCAGCGCTCGGCCAGCTCGGCCTGCGCCGCCCGGGCCGCGCCCTGGGCCGTGCCCGAGAACAGGATCGAGGCCCGGTGCGAGCGGGACTCGCCGGCGTCGGACCAGCGGTACAGGCCATCGAGGACGCCCTGCTCGACGCCTTCGGGCAGCGGCGGCATCAGGTAGTTCTCGTTGTAGAGCGTGAGGTAGTAGATGACGTCGCGCTCGTCGGCCAGCATCTCCTTGATGCCGTGGCGGACGATGACCGCCATCTCGTAGGCGAACGCCGGGTCCCACGCCTCGACCGTCGGCACCGTCGACGCCAGCACGTGGCTGTGCCCGTCCTGGTGCTGCAGGCCCTCGCCCAGCAGCGTGGTGCGTCCCGCCGTGGCGCCGAGCAGGAAGCCCCGGGCCCGGGAGTCGGACGCCGACCAGATGAGGTCGCCCACCCGCTGGAACCCGAACATCGAGTAGAAGGTGAAGAACGGCAGCATGGGCACGCCCCGGTGGGCATAGCTGGTGGCGGCGGCGATGAACGACGACGTGGAGCCGGCCTCGGTGATGCCCTCCTCCAGCACCTGGCCGTCCTGGGCCTCGCTGTAGGACAGCAGCAGCTGGGCGTCGACCGGCTCGTAGGCCTGGCCGTGGGCCGCGTAGATCTTGAACTCCTTGAACAGGGCGTCCATGCCGAACGTGCGGGCCTCGTCGGGGATGATCGGCACCACCCGCCGGCCGACGTTGGGGTCCCGGCACAGGTTCCGCAGCAGGCGGGTGAAGGCCATCGTGGTCGACACCTCCTGCTTGCCCGACCCGGCCAGCACCTCGTCGAACGGCTTGTCCTCGGGCAGGCCGAGGGCCCGCTTGGTACGCACCTGCCGGGAGGGCAGCGGCCCGTCCAGCGCCTTGCGCCGCCCGAGCATGTACTCCTGCTCGACCGAGCCCTCCTCGAAGTTGATGTAGGGCGGCTCCTTGTCGCCGGCCAGGGCGTCCTCGGGGATCACGTCCTGCAGGTACAGCCGCTCCCGCAGCACCCGCAGCTGGTCCATCGTCATCTTCTTGATCTGGTGGGTCGCGTTGCGGCCCTCGACGTCGGGGCCGAGCGTCCAGCCCTTGATGGTCTTGGCGAGGATGACCGTGGGGGCGCCGTGCTGCTCGGTGGCGGCCTTGTAGGCCGCGTAGAGCTTGCGGTAGTCGTGGCCGCCGCGGGGCAGGTTGCGGATCTCGTCGTCGGACAGGTGCTCGACCATCTTCCGCAGCCGCGGGTCGGGCCCGAAGAAGTGCTCGCGGGCATAGGCGCCCGACTCGACCGCGTACCGCTGGAACTCGCCGTCCACCGTGGTGTTCATCTTGTTGAGCAGGACGCCGTCCCGGTCCTGGGCCAGCAGCTCGTCCCAGCGCCCGCCCCACACCACCTTGATGACGTTCCAGCCCGCGCCCCGGAAGACGGCCTCCAGCTCCTGGATCACCTTGCCGTTGCCCCGCACCGGGCCGTCGAGGCGCTGCAAGTTGCAGTTGACGACCCAGATCAGGTTGTCCAGCTGCTCGCGGGCGGGCAGCGTCAGCGCCCCCAGGGTCTCGGGCTCGTCCACCTCGCCGTCGCCGATGAAGCACCAGACCCGCGACGCGCTGGTGTCGTCGATGCGCCGGTTGTGCAGGTAGCGCAGGAAGCGGGCGTGGTAGATCGAGTTGAGCGGGCCCAGCCCCATCGACACCGTCGGGTACTCCCAGAACTGGGGCATGAGGCGCGGGTGGGGGTAGCTGGACAGCCCGCCGCCGACCTCCTGGCGGAACTGGTCGAGGTCGTGCTCGGTCAGCCGCCCCTCCAGGAAGGCGCGGGCGTAGATGCCCGGCGCGGCGTGGCCCTGGAGGTAGACGGCGTCGCCCGCCAGGCCGTCCTCCTTGCCGTGGAAGAACCAGTTGAAGCCGACGTCGTAGAGCGCGGCCGAGGAGGCGAAGGTCGAGAGGTGGCCGCCGATGCCCTCGGCGTGCTTGTTGGCCTTGATGACCATGACCGCGGCGTTCCACCGGATGTACGCCCGGATGCGGCGCTCCATCTCGTCGTCGCCCGGGAACCACGGCTCCTGCTCGGGCGGGATGGTGTTGACGTAGGGCGTCGACACCGTGGCCGGATGCCCCACCTGCAGCTCGCGGGCGCGCTCGATGAGCTTGGACATCAGGAACCGGGCTCGGGGCGTCCCGTGCTCACCGACTACGGCGTCGAGCGAGTCGAGCCACTCCTGGGTCTCGGTGGGGTCGGTGTCGGGCAGCTGGTGCACGAACCCGTCGATCATCATGACCCCATGGTGGCAGCTGATCTGGTGAAACAGAACGTTGCACCTGTGAACCGCGTTTCCCGCTCTTGCTGACAAGCAGCGGGCCGCTCGGGCCACGGCTGCGGCGAGCGCATCCTCTAGATTCGAACGCTTGTGGCGACCGTCGTGTACACGGATGGAGCGTGCCTGGGGAACCCGGGACCAGGGGGCTGGGCCTGGGCCGAGCCGGACGGCCCTTACGCCAGCGGGAACGAGGCCCACAGCACCAACCAGCGGATGGAGATCACTGCCGTGCTGGAGGCCGTCCGGGCTCATCCCCGCGGCCACCTGCACATCGTCAGCGACTCGACCTACGTCGTGAACTGCTTCCGGGACCGCTGGTGGGAGGGCTGGCTGCGGCGGGGCTGGACCAACTCCGCCAAGAAGCCCGTGGCCAACCGGGACCTGTGGGAGCCGCTGATCGACGAGTACCGGCGCCGCGGGGATGTCAGCTTCAGCTGGGTCAAGGGCCACTCGGGTGACCGCATGAACGACCTGGTCGACATGCTGGCGGTGGAGGCGGCCCAGACCCAGCAGGGGCGCACCGGCACGACCGCCTGACGTTAGGGTCCGGACCGTGCAGGTCGGGGTCGACACGGGCGGGACGTTCACCGACCTGGTGGCGGCGGACGGGCGGGTGGCCAAGGTCCTGTCCACGCCCGACGACCCGGCGCAGGCCATCCGCTCCGCCCTGGCGGGGGAGCGGCCCGACCTGCTGGCCCACGGCACCACCGTCGCCACCAACGCGCTGCTGGAGCGCCGGGGCGCCCAGGTGGCGCTGGTGACCACCGAGGGCCTCCGGGACGTGATCGAGATCGGCCGCCAGGACCGGCCCTCGCTCTACGACCAGCTCGCCTCCCGGCCCGAGCCGCTGGTGCCCCGGGCGCTGCGCTACGAGGCGGCGGGCCGGCTGGCGGCCGACGGCTCCGAGCTGGTCCCGGTCGGGACCGTCTCCGATCCAAAGGCGGAGGTGGTGGCGGTGTGCCTGCTGCACGCCGACATCGAGCCCGCCCACGAGCGGGTGGTGGCGGCGGACCTGCGGGCGCGGGGGTACGACGTCACCTGCTCGTACGAGGTCTCGCCCGAGATGCGGGAGGTCGAGCGCACGGTCACCACAGTGGTGAACGCCGCCCTGCGCCCCCGCCTCCGGGCGTACCTCCGCAGCCTCGACGGCGACGCCGACGAGGTGCTGGTCATGACGTCGGCGGGCGGGCTGCTGCCGGCGGCGGAAGGGGCCGAGCTGCCGGCCGCGCTGCTGCTCTCGGGACCGGCCGGCGGGGTGCGGGCCGGCGCGGCCGCGGCGGCGGCCAACGGGTTCGCCGACGCCGTGACGTTCGACATGGGCGGCACGTCCACCGACGTGTGCCTGATCCTCGACGGCGCCCCCGCCCCGGCGGCGCAGCGGGAGGTGGGCGGCTTCACCGTGCGGTTCCCGTCGCTCGACGTCCACACCATCGGGGCGGGCGGCGGCTCGATCGCCGCCATCGACCCGGGCGGGGCGCTGGTGGTGGGGCCCCAGAGCGCGGGCGCCGATCCCGGGCCCGCCTGCTACGGCCGGGGCGGGGACCGGCCGACGGTGACCGACGCCGACCTGGTGGCGGGCCGCATCCCGACCGACGCCGCCTTCGGGCGGCTGCGCCTGGACCGGGAGGCGGCGGCCGCGGCGCTCGACCGGGCGGAGGTGACCGCCGAGGGCGTCATCGCGGTCGTGGACGCCAACATGGAGCGGGCGCTGCGGGCCGTCTCGATCGAGCGGGGCGTCGATCCCCGGCGCCTGGCGCTGGTCGCCTTCGGTGGGGCCGGCCCGCTGCATGCCTGCGCGCTGGCGGGTGCGCTGGGCATGCCCGCGGTGGTGGTCCCCGCCCGGGCGGGCGTGCTGTCCGCGGTGGGCCTGCTCACCGCCCCCCGCCGCCGGGACCTGGTGCGGTCGTGGCCCACCCCGGCCGACCACACCGGCCTGGACGGCGCGCTGGCCGCCCTGGCGGACGAGGCCCGCGCCCTGGTGGGGGGCGTCGACGCCGCGGTCGAGAGCGCGATGGACTGCCGCTACCGGGGGCAGAGCCACGAGCTGACCGTCGCCGGCGTGGACGAGTTCCACGACGAGCACCGCCGCCGCAACGGCTACGCCCGGCCCGAGGACCCGGTGGAGGTGGTGGCCATCCGGGCGGTCGCCACCCGCCCGCCCGCGGTGGCGGCCGACAGCCTGCCCGACCCGCCCGCCCGTCTCGAGGGTGACCGGGCCGGTCCGGCGGTGATCGCCGAGGCCGACTGCACGATCTGGGTGCCGGAGGGCTGGGTGGCCCGCCCGGGGGCGGCGGGCGCGCTCGTCCTACGGCGGGAGGGCGACGGGTGAGCCTCGACCCCGCAGCCCTGCAAGTGCTGATCTCGCGGCTCACCGGGGTGGCCGAGGAGATGGGCGCCGTGCTGCGCCGGGCCGCGTTCAGCCCCAACATCAAGGAGCGGGCCGACTGTTCCGCCGCCCTGTTCACGCCCGACGGCGAGATGCTGGTCCAGGCCGAGCACATCCCCGTGCACCTGGGCTCGATGCCCGCCAGCGTGCGGGCCGCGGTCGACGCCTTCGGCGGGCAGCTGCGGCCCGGGGACCAGGTGGTGCTCAACGACCCGTTCGCGGGCGGCACGCACCTCAACGACATCACGCTGGTGGCCCCCTGCTTCGTGGGCGACCGGCTGGTGGGCTGGGCGGCCAACCGGGCCCACCACGCCGACGTGGGCGGCGCCGCGCCGGGGTCGATCCCGGCGGACGCCACCGACATCCACCAGGAGGGCCTGCGCATCCCGCCCACGTTGCTGGACGACGGGCTGCGGCGGCTGCTGCTGGCCAACTCCCGCACGCCGGGGGAGCGGGTGGGCGACCTCGACGCCCAGGTCGGCGCCAACGTCGTGGGCGTAGAGCGGTTGGCGGAGGTGGCGGACGCCCCGCTGCACGAGGTGGTCGACTACGGCGAGCGGCGCATGCGGGCGGCGCTGGCGGCGCTGCCCGACGGCACCTGGCGGCGCGAGGACGTCATGGACTCGACCGGCGCCGCGCCCGACCAGCAGCGTCCGGCCCGCCTGGTGGTGGCGGTCACGGTGGCGGGCGACGAGGTGACGGTGGACTTCACCGGCACCGATCGGCAGGCCCGGGGCAACGTCAACGCGGTGGAGTCGGTCACGGTCTCGGCGGTCTCGTACGCCCTGCGCTCGGCGGTCGATCCCACCATCCCCGCCAACGGGGGCGCGATGCGGCCGGTCCGGGTGATCGCGCCGGCCGGCACCCTGGTGGCGGCCGACCCGCCCGCCGCCGTGGGCGCGGGCAACGTCGAGGTCAGCCAGCGGGTGGCCGACGTATGCCTGGCGGCCCTGGCCGAGCCCTGTCCCGCCCGGGTCCCGGCCGCGGGCCAGGGCACGATGAACAACCTGCTCATGGGGGGCGACGGCTGGGTCTACTACGAGACCGTCGCCGGCGGGCAGGGCGGTCGCCCCACCGCGCCGGGCATGAGCGGCGTCCACACCGGCATGACCAACACCCTCAACACGCCCATCGAGGCCCTGGAGCGCACGTTCCCGCTGCGGGTCCTGCGCTACCGCCTGCGCGAGGGCAGCGGCGGCCCCGGCCTCCACCCGGGCGGCGAGGGCATCGCCCGGGACCTCCAGGTCCTCGCCCCCTGCACCGTCAGCCTCATCACCGAGCGCCGCGTGTCGTCCCCTCCGGGCCTCGCGGGCGGCGCCCCGGGCGCGCCCGGCGAGAACTGGCTGCTTCCGGCGGGCGACGAGTCCCGCGCCGAGCCCCTCCCCGACAAGGTCACCGTCCGCCTCGCGCCCGGCGATGTCCTCCGCATGCTCACCCCCGGAGGCGGAGGCTGGGGCCCGCCGCCCGGGTAAGCCATGCGCACCGTCTGGTTCGTCGGGGTGTCCACGGGCGGTTCGCTGGTCCATCAGGCCATGGCCCGCTGGGGACCGCTGCTGGGGGGCGATGTCGGGGTCCAAGGCCGGGACCTGCCGCTGGCTGCCCCGGATCGGGCCTACCGCGAGCTGCTGGACGAGCTCCGGCGGGACCCGCACGCCCTGGGCGCGGTGGTGACCAGCCACAAGGTCGCACTGTTCCTGGCCGCGGGGGACATGTTCGCCGGCCTCGACGGCGTCGCCCGGGCCTGCGGTGAGGTGAACGCCGTGCGCCGCACGCCCGAGGGCCTGGTGGGGTTGGCCCGCGATCCCGTGTCCGTGGGGCGGGTCGTCGACCGCATCTGGCCCGCGGGGAGCGGCGACGAGGTCGTGTGCCTGGGCGCCGGGGGCACGGCCGTGGCGCTGGGCCGCCATCTGCTGGCACGGCCTCGACCCCCGAGCCTGGTGTTCGCCGATCGCCGCCCCGAGGCCGTCGCCCACCTGCGGGCCGCGTTGGGGCCCGGGGTGACGATGCGGGTCGGCCCCGGCCCCTGGGACCAGCTGGTGGCCGGCGCCCGACCCGGGGCCTTGGTCGTGAACGCCACGGGCATGGGCAAGGACACGCCCGGCTCGCCGCTGGCGCCGGCGGCCGCGTTCCCGCCCGAGGCCGTGGTGTGGGAGCTGAACTACCGCGGCGACCTGCCCCTGCTGGCCCAGGCCCGTGCGCAACACGTCCGAGTCCACGACGGCTGGTCGTTGTTCTGCCAGGGGTGGGCGGCCGCCCTGGCCGCGGTCCTCGACCTCGACGACGACGGCCTGGGCGATCGGTTCGAGCAGGCGGCACGGTCCCTGCGCCCCCGGCCGTAGAGTTGCGCGGAAAGGCACGTCGTCCTGGCGAACCGTCGCCGTGCTGCTGGGAGTCCTCGCTGGTGAGCTGGTGGTCAGCCGCCAGATCGCGGACTCTTGGGCTGTGGCGAGCGCCCTGTCCGCCCGGCCTCTTAGCCTCGTAGCCATGGATGCTCCCGTGGTCGAGGTCGACGGGCTCCGGGTGGTGCGCGGTGGGCGGGTGGTGCTCGACGGGGTCTCGTTCTCCGTGCCGGCGGGGCAGGTCACGGGGCTGCTCGGACCCAGCGGGTGCGGGAAGACCACGCTGATGCGCTCGCTCATGGGGGTGCAGATCGTGGCGGGCGGCACGATCGACGTGCTGGGCCGGCCGGCCGGGTCGCCCCCGCTGCGGTCCCGGGTCGGGTACGTGACCCAGGCGGCCGCGGTGTACGGCGACCTGAGCGTGCGGGACAACGTGCGGTACTTCGCCCGCATGTTGGGGGCGCCGGACGGCGACGTCGCCCGCGTGATCAACGAGGTGGGGCTGGACGACTACGCCGGGCAGCTGGTGGGGCGCCTGTCGGGTGGGCAGCGGGAGCGGGTGTCGCTGGCGACCGCCCTGCTGGGCGAGCCGGAGCTGCTCGTGCTGGACGAGCCGACGGTGGGCGTCGATCCCGTGCTGCGCCGGGACCTGTGGGCGAGGTTCCGGGACCTCGCGGCCGAAGGAGCCAGCCTGCTCGTGTCCAGCCACGTGATGGACGAAGCCGCCCGCTGCGACCGCCTGCTGCTCATGCGCGAGGGCCGGCTGCTGGCCGACGACACGCCCGGCGCCCTGCTGGAGCGCACCGGGACGGCCACGGTCGAGGACGCCTTCCTGGCGCTGATCGAGGACACGGTGCCGGCGTGACCCCGGCCCGGACGCTGGCTACGGCCCGGCGGGTGCTGCTCCAGCTCCGCCACGACCCCCGCACCCTGGCCATGCTGCTGGTGGTGCCGGTGGTGATCATGGGCCTGCTGGCCTGGATCCTGTCGGACGCCGACTTCGACTTCTGGGCGCCGCCGCTGCTCGGCATCTTCCCGATGCTGGTCATGTTCCTGGTCACCTCGGTGGCCACGCTGCGCGAACGGACGGGAGGGACGCTCGAACGCCTCCTGACGCTGCCCACCGGCAAGGGCGACATCATCTTCGGCTACGCGATCGCCTTCGGGACGCTGGCCATCGTCCAGGCGGTCGTGGTGTCGGCCGCCGCCTTCGGGCTGTTCGGGCTGGACGTCGCCGGCTCGGCCTGGCTGGTGGGCCTGGTGGCGGTGATCGACGCCCTGCTGGGCACGGCGCTGGGGCTGTTCGTGAGCGCCTTCGCTCGCACCGAGTTCCAGGCGGTGCAGTTCATGCCCCTGGTGCTGATCCCCCAGATCCTGCTGTGCGGCCTGCTGGTGCCCACCGACGAGCTGCCCACCGTGCTGCGCTGGGTCTCGGTCGCCCTGCCGCTGACCTACGCCATCGACGCCACCCGGGAGGTGCTGGGCTCGGTCACCACCACGGCCGCCTTCCGCGCCGACGTCGCCGTCCTGGCCGGTTTTGCGG
>JBKPRV010000014.1:0-10151 GCA_046734715.1 Actinomycetota bacterium
GCGACGAGATGTTCAAGGTCATGTGGCAGCGCTGTGCCCGCGCCATCCTCGACCTCGACAGCCTCGACGCCATCCGCACCGCGATCGACCGGGCCTGACCTGCCGATCCACGTGTGTCCCTACAGCCGTCAGCGGGTACACAGGTGCCGTGGCCGCGAGCAATGACAAGCCGTCCGCCGTCCCTCCGTTCGAGGTGGCCGCCACCGCCGGGGGCGCGAGTGTGGAGGTGCCCACCACCGCCGGGGAGGGCTCGTCGGTGACCGACGAGGTCTCGGGCGTCGTCAGCACCGCGCTGGACGCGGTGGCAAAGGCGGGCACGATGTCGGCGGCCAGGATCGGGGACACGCTCGAACAGGCCGGCCGATCCCTCGCCGGCCGAGTTGTCGCCAACGCTTCCACCCGCAGGAACCCGCTGCCCGACCGCTCGTCGCTGGCTCGAGCCCTGTCCGAAAAGCCACCCAACCCCGCCATCGCCGGCGCCGCGGCCGCCGCGGTCGGCGTCAGGTTCCTCACCCGCTTCAAGCGCCTGCGCGTGCTGGCCAAGAAGACCCCCCTGTGGCTGGTGGCCACCGCCGTACCAGCGCTGGTCGCATCGGTCACGAGGGGAGCCGACGAGCTGGGCATGGTGTCCGCCCACCTCATTCACCGCGCCCGCGCCGAGGGAGTCGAGCCCGACCTCGACCGGGTGCGCCGAGTCGCCGTGCAGATCGTGTCGCATCGCATCGTCGACCCCGACGCCGAGCCCAGCCACGGCGCCCTGGCGGTCCAGTGGCTCCGCCGAGCCGTCCGAGCCGCCCTGCCCTTCACCTCCGGCATCGCCACCGCAGACCCCGAAGGCCTGGCCGCGGCCGCCTCCGAGCTCGACCCCCGACTCCTCGCCGCCCCCGCGAACCCCTAGCCCTGCCCGGCTCGCTGGCGGCGCCCCTCCATCTCAGAAACGCCGTTCCAGCCGGCGCCTAGGGCGGCGCCAGGAACCGGCAGACCTCGTCGGTGAGCAACTTGCTGCCCTCGAGCGTCGGCACGTGGGCGACACCGGGGAGCTCCAGCAGCCGGCCCTGGGGCAGCAGCTCAGCGATGGCCGCCGAGCGGGCCCGGATATGAGGCAGGTCGAGCTCGCCCACCGCCACCAGCGCGGGGACCTCGATCTCGGCCAGGCGGTCCCACGCCGAGCCGAGCGGCTCGTCCGGCCCTGCGTCCCACGCCGCCAGCGCGCGGCCGTTCATCTCCATGAACAGCGCCCGGGCCTCGCCGCCCACCCGACCCTCGGGGCCGGCCGGCCCGTCGAGCCACAGGTGCGCCTCCAGCCGGTTGACCTCCTCGAGGTCGCCTGCTTCCTCGGCCGTGTCGATGCCGGCCACGAGCCGATCGACCGCGGCCGAAGACTCGGCCGGGTCGGGAGCCCCGCGCACCGCGGTGCCGATCAGCACCAGCGCTTCCACCAGGTCGGGATGGGTAAGCGCCAGGTCCAGCGCCACCCGGCCGCCCATGGAGTTGCCGACCACGGCCGCCGGGCCCATCCCCGCCGCCGCCAGCACCGCGAGCGTGTCGTCGACGGACGAGTGGGGCTCGGGGACGTACACGGTCTCGCCGAACCCCCGGCGGTCGAAGGCGACGGCCCGATGCCCCGCCTTGGTGAGGGCGTCGACCAACCCACCCCAGCTGCGCCGGTCACACACTCCGGCGTGGAGCAGCACGACGTCCGCTCGGCCGGCCCCGCCGGCGCGGCCGTCGCCATTGCCGTCCCCGCCGGTGCCGAACACGTCGAAGGCGAGGTCGGCCTGGCCTGAGCGCACCCGCATCACGATCCCGCCAGCTCCCGTTCGAGCGGGGTGGCAAAGCGCGACCGGATGCGGGTCGGGCCGAACCACTCGGCGAGGTCCTGCGCCGCGGCCGCCACCGCGGCGTAGGCCTCCCCTCCGACGTCTTCCAGCAGCCGGGTGACGACCTCGCCGTCCCGGCGTTGGGCCCACCCGCCCACGATGTGGCCGTTCCACCACACGGTCGGACCGATGTTGCCGGACCGGTCGAACAGCGCTCCCCGGTGCGCCCCGAGGTACCACTCCCGCTCCGTCCATCCCATGGACGTGGGGTCGAGCGCAGGCAGCAGCGCGGCCGCCGGCGCCGGGGCCGGCACCGGATCGACGTCGTCGGCGAGGACGTACCCCACCGCCGCGTCGAGAGCCACCTCCACCGCTCCGATGGAGGCCAGCGCGGCGCGAGCCGCGCTCATCGTCCACCCGGTCCACCACTTGAGGTCGTTGACCGTGCCGGGCCCAAACGCCGCCAGCCATCGCCGGGCCAGCTCGGCCCGGGCCTCATCGACCTTGGGCGCGGGCTCGGCGTCGGGCAGCCACGCCGAGCGTGGTGCCCAGCGGTACTGCGTCGAGGTCCACGTGCCCCGCGGGCGCCCCCGCACGATCCGCTCCTCGGCCGCCAGCACCGAGAGCACCCGATTCGACAGCTTCTGGGTGGCGGCCCAACGCGTCCCCTCGCCGACCCTCATCTCCGTAGCCAGGTCCGGCACGTCGGCCGACAGCTCCGTGGCCAGGGCCTCGCCGCGCTTCTCCAGCGCGGCCACGGTGGCGTCGCCCACCCGCTTCAGCCAGGCCTCACCGTCCTCGGCCACCCCGCCCTGCTCGATGTGGCCGACCAGCTTGCGCCGCTCGACCACCGCGATCGCGTCGGTGCAGGCGGACTGCATGATCGGCGCCAGCCCGACCGGGACCACGAACATCGTGCGCCGCATGCCGAGCAGCCGCACCAGCGAGCGGTCCTCGTACAACGCCCGCTCGACGGAGGCGACCGTGGGCGCGGTGAGCCGGGCCCTCGCAGCGAGGTAGACACTGGCCGGATCCGTCGCGTGCAGGGCCACGACACTGCGGACCACGTCGACGACGTCGTCTCCCCGCTCGGCGGGCACGAGCCGGTGGCGGGAGGCCAACCGGGCCCGCCGCTCGCCGGCGTCGATGCTGCGGAGAGTGCCCTGGCGGTTCACTCCAAGATTCTGGCATAGGCGTACATATGTTCGGTAGTGGTGGCACATGACGATCCGATGACGACTGGCCCGGGATCGTCCCGGTGCGGCGATCGCTGTCACACCCTGTTCGTACGCTTGTTCGCATTCCATGCGGAGGAGGATGTGTTGATGGGCAAGCGCAAGCAGCCGTGGCCGCGCGACGGTCGCACCGACCGGTCGCCGGGGTCCCACCAACCGGGCCCGCGGCGGACGCGACGGCTGCATGCCCAACAGGTGGACGCGGCGATCGAGGCGGCCGTGGCGTCGTGCGGCGTCGCAGTCGGGCCGCCGGCGCGCGATCTGGTGGAGCCGCTGGCCGCCGTAAGCGAAGGGCCCGAAACCACCGGCGAATCACTGGTCGATCGAGCCCTCGGGCGGGCGCTGACCTCGGCGCTGACGGTCGCGTGGCGCCATGGCTGGCAGCCGGCCGACGTCCATCGTGCTCTCGCCCGGCTGCACGGTCGGCCCCACGCACGGCTGGCGGCGCACGCCATGGGGTGCGAGGCCCGCAGCTATCAGCCGGCCGACGTCCCGCCTCGCTGGCGCATGCAGCTCGACGCCATCGGCGCCACCGAGCTCGCGGCGGACGACGCCTGCTCCGGCCAGTGGGTCGTCGCCCAGGGGGTCGCGCGGTGGGCGGGGGTGAGCGTCGCGGTCGAGACCCTGGCTCGCCTCCGGCGGCTGCCGCGCCTTCCGTCACTTGGCCCCGCGCCGGGCGAACCCGCGCCCCGGCGTCCGGCCACGAGCCGGGGCCCGACGCGGGTGGGAGCCGACCCGCGGGTTCTGCAGAGGGTGACCGCGCTGCTGGCGAAGGCCGAGTCCACCACCTTTCACGCGGAGGCCGAAGCCTTCACAGCCAAGGCCCAGGAGCTGATGACCCGCCACGCCATCGACCGCGCCGCGGTCGACGCCGGCCTCGGCGCAGGCAGCACGGTGGGGGGACGCCGGGTGGGCATCGACGACCCCTACGCCGGCCCGCGGTACCTGGTGCTCTCCGCGGTGGCCGAGGCCAATCGGTGCCGGGCGGTGTGGTCCAAGGTGTGGGGCTTCGCCACCGTGTTCGGAGCGGAGGACGACCTCGACACGGTCGAGCTCCTGTACACCTCGCTCATGGTCCAGGCGACCAGGGCGATGGTGGCCGGCGAGGCGAGCCCGGCCGTCGCCCCGCGCGCAGGACGGATCCGCTCGTTCCGGCAGTCGTTCCTGGTGGCGTTCGCGGGGCGGATCGGCACCCGCTTACGCCAGGCCGCGGCGGCCGCGACCGCCGACGCCACCCGAGGCCGGGCCTCCCTCTTGCCCGTCCTGGCCCGCCGCAGCGAGGACGCCGAGGCCGCGGTGCGCGAGGCGTACCCCTCGGTGGGCACGTCGCGGGTGTCGGCCAACGACGCGGAGGGCTGGCACGCGGGCCGCGCCGCGGCCGACCGGGCCCAGCTCGACCTGAACGAGGCCCTGCGCGGCGGTGCGCCGGCGCCATGAGCACCGTCGCCACCCGCTGGAGGCTAGGCCGGCGCCGTCAGCGTGCCGGTGGCGACCTTCGTCGCCCAGGGGTAGTCGGCCTTGCCGCTCGGCGAGCGCTGCATCTGCTCCACCAGGTGAAGCTGGCGGGGCACCTTGTAGCCCGCGATCTTCGTGCGGCAGTGCTGTTGCACCGATTCCAGGTCCGGGGTCGTGCCCGCCCGGGGCTGCACCACGGCGACCACCCTCTGCCCCCAGCGCTCGTCGGGCACGCCGACTACCACCGCGTCGTACACCTCGGGGTGCGACTTCACGGCCGCCTCGACCTCCTCGGGGAAGATCTTCTCGCCCCCGGAGTTGATCGACTGCGAGCCGCGGCCGAGCAGCGTGATCGACCCGTCGGCCTCGACCATGGCCAGGTCGCCCGGGATGACGTAGCGGGTGCCGTCGACCTCCACGAACGTCGCCGCCGTCTTGACCGGGTCGCCGTAGTAGCCGACGGGGATGTCGCCGCTGCGGGCGATCCGGCCGATCGTCCCGGATCCGGGCTCGACCAGCCGCAGCTCGTCGTCCAACACCACGGTCCCGGACACCGGGGACACCGTGGGGCCGCCCCGCATGGCGGTCTTGCCCGGCGTCACGATCACGATCCCGCTCGCCCCGCCCTCCGACGAGCCGACGGCGTCGGTCATGACGATGTTGGGGAAGCGGTCGAGGAACTGGTCCTTGAGCGACGGCGAGAAGATGGCCGCGGTCGACGACAGCGACAGAAGGGAGGAGAGGTCGCGGCTGCGGCTCGGCTCCTCGTCCAGCGCCTCGACCAGCGGGCGGGCCATGGCGTCGCCGGTCATCATCACGGAGTTGGCCTTCTCGGCCTCGACCAGGCGCCACACCTCGTGGGGGTCGAACTGGCTCATGAGCACCACTTTGTTCCCCACGAAGCTCTGGCCCATGACGGCCCACTGGGTGGCGCCGTGCATAAGCGGGGCGATGGGGAGGAAGGTGATCGCGAACCCGTTCTTCCGGCCCCGGGCGACCAGGTCCTCGGGGGCCTGCGCCCGCTCGCCGGACAGGACGTCGATGCCACCTCCCAGGGCGAACAGCACGTCCGCGTGGCGCCACTCGACGCCCTTGGGCAGGCCGGTGGTGCCGCCCGTGTAGAGGATGTAGCGGTCGTCGCCCGAGCGAGGCGCGAAGTCCCGCTCCGGCGAGCCCGTCGCCACTGCGTCCTCGAAGTCCCCGCCGATGACGAGGCGATGGCGCAGCTCGGGCATGTGCTCGGACACTCCCGCCACCCGGTCCGCGAAGTCGGCATCGTGGACGAGCGCCTTCAGGTCGGCGTTGCCGAACAGATAGGCCAGCTCGTCCTCGACGTAGCGGTAGTTGATGTTGATCCACACGGCCCGCAGCTTGAAGATCGCCCACAGGCTCTCGATCCACTCGACGGAGTTCACGCCGTAGATGCCCACGTGGTCGCCCGGCCCGATGCCCTGATCGGCCAGGTGGTGGGCCAGGCGGTTGGCGCGGGCGTCCATCTCGGCGTAGGTGCGGCGCGCGTCGCCCGCCACCAGGTACTCCCGCTCGCCGAAGGCGTCGACCGCGTGCTCGAACAGGTCGGCCAGGTTGAACTCCATCGTGCCCCTTCGTTCCCCACGACTGAGGCCACTGTTTGTAGCGCACGGTCGACGCGATCGCGGAACGGGCCGAACCGGAGGGGCAGACGTCGGGCGCGCATCACGGCCAATTCGGCAGCAAGGACGGGCCCATCGTGGCCCTGCTGGGTGTGCACTGCCGCGCCCAGTTCGCCACGCTGGCCGGGGCCCTGGACTCGTGGGCCACCGAGGGCCTGATCGATCGGCTGGCGCGGGCCGTCGACCGAGCCACGGCGGTGGTGAGCGTGCTGGTCGGGCGGAAGATGTCCGGCCGGCTCGACCCCGATGCCGTGAACGACGGCGCCGTGGTAGCGACGCTGAGAGCCTGGTCGAGGCCCTGGTCGGAGCCCTGGTCGCAGCCATGGCCGTGGCGCCGACCCCGGTGGAGTGAGCACGACAGGCGACTAGGTGGCCGCGGGGCGTGAGTAGCGTTCGGAAGTCAGGTCGGCGCTACGTTGCGAGGCGGATGGTGTCAACGACGACGCAGCCCGCGGCTGCCATGGCAGATCGCGTGTCGCCGCGGCTCGCCGACTGGTGGCTGCTGCTCATCGCCGCGGCCGTGACCCTGCCACTCATCTGGTGGGGGTACGGCACCGACATCGACGCGGGCTACCTGCTGGAGGCGGGGGAGCGCATCCGGTCGTTCGACTACGCGCCCTCGCGCAATCCGGGGGTGCCCGTCGTCGAGGCGATCGTGGCTGTGTTGGGCCCGGTCGGGCACGTGGCCGTCAACCTGGCGACCTCGGCGGCCCTGGCGGCGGCTGTGGTCGGCTGTGCCCGGTTGGTGCGGGCCTGGGGCCACGAGAACGGGGACGTCGTCGCACTCGCGTTCCTGGCGTCGCCCATCACGCTCATCGCGGGCACGTCCACGGGTGACTTCGTGTGGGCGCTGGCGCTGTTCGTGTGGGGGGCGCTGGCGCACCTGCGGGATCGGACCGTCGTGGCCGGTGTGCTGTTCGCGCTGGCCATCGGGAGTCGGTCGTCCACTGCGGCCTTCATTGCCGCGTTCCTCGTGGCGGACGGGTGGGACCGCGGTGCGCGCCGTCGTTGCTTGGTGACGACGGCAGTGATGGTGCCCGTGGTGGCTCTGTTGTTCGTGCCGGCGTGGCTGTCGTTCGACCGGTCGTTCGGGTTCCTGGAGCACACCCAGGGCTGGCAGGGGCTGGCCAACAACGTCGGGCGCTTCCTGGTGAAGGACTACGGGGTGGCGGGGCTGGCGCTGATCGTGGTGGTGGCGCTCGCGGTTCCGGCCCTGATCGGCTCGTTGCGGCGCTGGGGGTCGGACCCGTTGGTGCGGTTCGGGGTGCTCGGGCTGGTCGCAGCTCAGGCCACCTTCCTGCTCTTCCCCTGGAAGCCGGCGCACCTGCTGCCCAGCCTGCTGGCCCTCGTGCTGTGGATCGCGGCCACCGACCGCAGCCGCCGCTACTTGTGGGTGCTGGTGGCGGCCGTCGCCGTCAATGGGCTCGTCACGCTGCGCATTTTCGCTCCGGACGAGCCAGACGCGAGCCGCAGCGCCCGCTTCGAGCCCGCGCTGTCGTGGGGGCTGCTGGTCAACGATGTCAGGTGCCGGCTCGACTTCATGGACCAGCCACCCGACGCCGAGTCGGGCGCCTGGTCGTGCACGCTGGAGCCGTTGCGCGGGGAAGGTGCCGCGGGCGACGAGGACCTGCCGTCGCCCTGATTCTCGACCAAGTAGAACACGTTCTCGTTCGCGGTCCATACTGGGCGCCGACCGGGACCGGGAGGGGACCTTGCACCTGGCGTACACGGACAAGGAGGAGGCGCTGCGTAGCGAGCTGCGCGCCTACTACGAGGACCTGCTCGACGAGGCGACCCGCCGCGAGCTTCGTCACGCCGAAGGGGTAGGCCCGGTCATGCGCCGGGTGGTGCGGCAGATGGGCGCCGACGGCTGGCTGGGCATCGGCTGGCCCGAGGAGTACGGCGGCCAGGGCCGGGGGCCGGTGGACCAGTTCATCTTCTTCGACGAGTCGATGCGGTCCGGGGCGCCCGTCCCGATGCTGACCATCAACTCCGTCGCTCCGACGGTCATGCAGTTCGGCAGCGACGAGCAGAAGCGCCACTTCCTGCCCCGGATCCTGCGGGGCGAGATCCACTTCTGCATCGGCTACAGCGAGCCCGGCGCCGGCACCGACCTGGCGAGCCTGCGCACCCGGGCCGTGCGCGACGGCGACTCCTACGTCATCACCGGCCAGAAGATGTGGACCAGCCTGGCGGGCGACGCCGACTACTGCTGGCTCGCCGCCCGCACCGGGGCCGAGGACAGCCGCCACCGGGGGATCTCCCTGTTCATCGCGCCCATGGACGCCCCCGGCATCGAGCGGACCCCGCTCCACCTGTTGTCGTAGCACGACATCCACTCGGTGTACTGGGATGACGTGCGGGTCCCGGCCGAGAACCTGGTCAGCGGCGAGAACGAGGGCTGGAAGCTCATCGTCAACCAGCTCAACCACGAGCGGGTCACGCTGTGCAGCCCGGGCATGGCCGAGCACATGCTGCACGAGACCATCGACTGGGCCCGGGAGGCCACCCTGCCCGACGGCCGCCGCGTGATCGACCAGGAGTGGGTCCAGCTCAACCTGGCGACCGCCTACGCGGGGTTCGAGTTCCTGCGCCTGGCCAACTGGAAGGTGGCGTGGGCCGCCACCCGCAACGAGCTGCCGGTGGCCGACGCCAGCACCATCAAGGTCTTCGGCACCGAGCACTACCTCACCTCCTTCCGGCTGCTGATGGAGGTCCTCGGCGAGCGGGCCTACCTGGTGGAGGACACGCCCGGCGCGGTGCTCGGCTCCCGGCTGGAGCAGATGTACCGCAGCCTGCTCATCCTCACGTTCGGCGGCGGCACCAACGAGCTGCAGCGGGACCTGATCGCAGCCTTCGGCATGGGAATGCCGATGGCGAAGAGGTAGGGGACGATGGACTTCGACCTGACCGACGAGCAGCAGGCCATCATCGACGTGGCCGCCAAGCTGCTGGGCGACAAGGCCACGCCCGACGCGATCCGGGCCGTCGAGCACGCCGACGACCTGCGCTTCGACCGCGGGCTGTGGTCCGCGATGGCGGACGCGGGCCTGCTCGGCCTCGCGGTGCCCGCCGAGCACGGCGGTGCGGGGCTGGGTGTCCTGGAGCTGTGCCTGGTGCTGGAGGAGGTCGGGCGGCGCACGGCGCCGGTGCCGGCCCTGGCCGCCCTGGCGTTCGGGGGCCTGCCCGTGGCCCGGTGGGGGACCGCCGAGCAGCGGGCCGCCCTGCTCCCGGGCCTGGTGGCCGGGACGACCGTCCTGACCGCCGCCCTGGTCGAGCCGTCGGGCGACCCGGCCCAGCCCACGACCGCTGCCCGCCGCATCGGCGGCCCGGGGCAACGCGAGGGCGACCCGGCTCGGCTCACCACCACCGGGGGCGAGGGCGACCCGGCCCGGCGGCTCACCACCACCGGCGGCGAGGGCGACGGCGAGGCCGGCGGCGGGGGTGAGGACGAGTGGGTGCTCGACGGGGTTCGGACCAACGTGCCGGCGGGCCTGATCGCCGACGTGATCGTCGTGCCGGCCACCACCGACGGCGGCGACGTGGCGCTGTTCCTGGTGCCGGCGAACGCGCCCGGGGTCGAGCGGGTGCGCCAGGACACCACCACCGGGACGCCGCAGGCGCAGGTCCGGCTCGACGGCGTGCGGCTGGGCGCCGGCGCCGTGCTGGGGGCAATAGACGACGGCACGGCGCTGCGGTGGACGCTGGAGCATGCGACCGTGGGCATCTGCGCGGTCATGGCCGGCCTGACCGCGGAGGCCGTGCGGATCACCGGCGAGTACACGACCGGCCGCGAGCAGTTCGGGCGGTCCATCGCCACGTTCCAGGCCGTGGGGCAGCGGGCCGCCGACGCCTACGTCGACGCCCAGGCCGTGCGCCTCACCATGCTGCAGGCGGCCTGGCGGCTCGGGGCGGGCATGCCCGCCGACCGCGAGGTGGCCGTGGCCAAGTACTGGGCCGCGGCGGGCGGGCAGCGGGTGGTGCACGCC
>JBKPRV010000015.1:0-13320 GCA_046734715.1 Actinomycetota bacterium
CCCCCAAGGCGAACCCGCACTCCGCGCCACTGGGTTCGGGCGCTGGCCCGTTATTATAACGGCACCTGGCCTGGGGGCCCGACTCGCGGCGAGGGCCTCAGCCGTGGGGTAAGCGAGCCGCCAGCGGGGCCGTTATTATAACGGTAGCAGCCCCGGCCGGGAGGACCGCCGGCCGCTCTCGGCGGCCCAAGCGGTCCCGGCGCTCTCGGCGGCTTGGGCGGTCTGGTCGCCGGTGGGCTCTTGGGGCGCGGCCTCGAGCGGACGCCTCTCGCCCAACCAGTGGCGTTATTATAACGGTGGCCGACGGCGCTGGGCTTCAGGCGGGGCCAGCACAGCGGGCTGCCGCCACACCGCTGCCGTTGTAATAACGGCAGCAGGTCGCCCGCCGCAACCGAAAGGGGATCAGCCGGCGCCGGACCCACTCAAGGAGGGAAAGGGGAGGCGAGGGAGCGGGCGAGGGCTTCGCGCTCGGCTTCGGTGCCGGCGGCTTCGATCTCGGCCTGGGCGGCGTCGAGGACGGCTCGCTCGACCCGGTAGGCGACCAGCTGGCCGACGATGGCGGCCAGGGCGCGGATCGAGGCTGCCACGCGGGTGGCGTGGTCGGACTGCGTGTCGTCGGCCTCGCGGCCGGGGCGGGGTGGGCGGCGCAGGCGCGAGCCCACCAGCTGTGACCAGGCGTCCATCACGTCGCGGCCCAGGTCGTCCGAGACCTCGAGCTGGCGTCGGGCGATGCGCATGAGGTCCTCCAGGGACAGGCCCACCTCCAGCAGGGTCAGCACGTTGCGGACGAAGCGCACGTCGGCGTCGCTGTAGCGGTCGCCCTCCACCAGATGATGGGGCCTGAGCAGGCCCGATGCCTCCAGCGCCCGCAGCACCGCCACCGGGACCCCGGAGCGCTCGGCCACGTCGGCCAGGCGCAGCACCTCGTGCTCTTCCATGGGCCGAGGGGCTGCAACCGGCCGGGCGTCGCCCACCGCCTCGGCGATCATGCGCAGCGAGTAGCCCCGCTCCTTGAGGTGGCGGATGTACAGCAGCCGCTCGCGGTGATGGGGCCCGTACCAGGCCACCCGGCCTTCGTGGCGCGGGGGCGGCAGCAGCCCCTTCGACTGGTATGAGCGCAGCAGCGGCACGGAGATCCCCACCTCGGCGGCGAGGTCTTCCGCGCGGTAGCGGATGCCTCTAGCATCGACATGATCTCCCGACTGGGGCGTTGCCATCGCGTTTGCTCCTGGTTCCCGCTGTGCTACGTCCTCGAGTCGGCCGCGTTAACTTCGACGCGTTTGTAGAAGCATTCCACGGATCCGTGTAACCATCGGGAACCGGACGGGGTCAGAACTGGCTGTCGCTATCCGTTCGGCTTCTCTGCTGGAGGACACAACCCGTGCCATTCGCAGTGATCTTTCCTGGTCAAGGTGCAGCTACACCTGGCGCCGGCCACCCATGGACCGATCACCCCGCCTGGTCCGTTGTAGCCGACGCCGAAGCCGCCACCCGTCTCGAGCTGGCCCGCCTGCTGCTCGACGCCGACGAGGCCGAGCTGTCCACCACCCGGGCCAGCCAGCTGGCCGTCCTGCTGGGCTCGCTGGTGGCATGGGACGCCCTCAGGGCCGAGCTCGACGAGCAGCCCGTCGCCTTCGCCGGCCACTCGCTCGGCCAGATCACCGCCCTCATCGCCGCCGGCGCCATCGACCGGGCCGACGGCTTCCGCCTCGCCGCCCGCCGGGCCGAGCTGTCCCAGCAGTCGGCCGACGCCCGCCCCGGCCGCATGGTCGCCCTGCTGGGCGCCGAGCTCGACGTGGCCGGCCGGGTGTGCGACGGCGGCCCCGACGTGTGGATCGCCAACGACAACGCTCCCGGTCAGGTGGTCATCGCCGGCACGCCCGAGGGCGTCGAGGCCGCGGCCGAGCGGGCCCAGGCGCTGGGCGTCCGCCGAGTGATGCCGCTCGACGTGGGCCACGCCTTCCACACGCCGCTGCTGGCCGAGGCGGCCGAAGAGCTGCATCACGTCCTCGCCACCCTCGACTTCCGCGAGCCGTCGGCGCCGATCGTGTCCAACACCGACGCCCTCGGCCACACCGACCCCGCCTGCTGGCCCGATCAGCTCACCCGCCACCTGGTCGAGCCCGTTCGCTGGCGCGAATCCCAGAGAAATCTGGCCGCTTCGGGCGCAACCGCGTTTGTCGAAGCCGGCCCCGGGAAGGTGCTCGCGGGTTTGGCGAAGCGCACCGTGCCCGACATCACCGTGCACGACCTGACCACCCCCGCCGACCTCGCCGCCGTGGCCGGTGCCCTTTCCCCGACAGGAGTCCGCCGATGACCGCGCTCGAGATCCCGCCGCTCGAGATGGCCGTCACGGCCGAGGAGGTCCACGTGCCCGAACGACTGATCGCCGCGCCCGCCGCCGGCGTGTTCCGGGCCGCCCCGCCCGACGTGGTCACCGCCGAGGGCGAGATCGTCCACGCCGGCCAGGAGATGGGCACCATCGAGGTGACCGGCGGCAGCGTCGTGGTGACCAGCGCCCACACCGGGTTCCTGATGGGCCTGCTCGCCCTCCCCGGCGAGCGGGTGAGGGCCGATCAGCCGCTGGCCTGGGTGCGCGTCCTCGGATGAGCCTGCTCACCGCCACCACCGGGCTGGCGGGCGGCATCAGCGTGGCGGGATGGGGCTCGGCCCTGCCCCCGCGGCGTGTCACCAACCACGACCTGGCTCAAACGCTCGACACCTCCGACGAATGGATCGTCGAACGCTCGGGCATCCGCGAGCGGCGCTGGGCCGGTGAGGGCGAGTCCACCGGTCCCCTGGCCATCGCCGCCGCCCGCCGCGCCCTGGAGCGGGCGCACATGGCCCCGGAAGACGTCGACGTCGTCATCGTCGCCACCTGTACCCCCGAGCGGCCCATTCCCTCGACCTCCGCCATCGTGTCAGCCGAGCTGGGGATCAGCGCGGGCGCCTTCGACCTCAACGCTGCGTGCGCGGGCTTCGTCTACGGGCTGACCACCACGTCGGCCCTGCTGGAGGCGGGTGTAGCCCGCACCGCCCTGCTCATCGGGGCCGAGACCATGACCAGCGTGCTCGACCCCGACGACCGCGGCACCGCAGTGCTGTTCGGCGACGGAGCCGGCGCGCTGGTGCTCAGGGGCAGCCCCGGCCACGACCCCGCGGCCCCCGGGCTGGTGGCCAGCGACCTGGTCAACGACCCCGCCGGGATCGACCTACTGGTGGTGCCCGCGGGCGGCAGCGCCCGGCCGGCCAGCCCCGAGACGGTTGCCGCCCGTGAGCACTACCTGCGCATGGATGGGCGCGAGGTGTTCCGCCGCGCCGTGCGGGCCGTCGAGGCCTCCATCGGCCGCACCCTCGCCCGAGGCGGCTACACGGCTAAGGACGTGTCCCTGTTCGTGCCCCACCAGGCCAACGCCCGCATAGTGGACGCGGTGCTGGCCCGCACCGGCCTGGCGCCGGAGCGCACCTGCTCCACCGTGGACCGCTACGGCAACACGTCGGCCGCGTCGATCCCGATCGCAGTGGCCGAGGCGGCGGAAGCCGGTACGGTGACGCCCGGCGATCTCGTGCTGCTGTGCGGGTTCGGAGCAGGACTGACCGTGGGCACGGCGCTGTGGCGCTGGGGCACGCCGACACCACCAGGGAGGGAAGCGGCATGACGCCACGGGTGGCGTTGGTGACCGGCGCATCCGGCGGCATCGGGTCCGCCTGCGCCCGGGCGCTCGCCGCGGCCGGCCACCGGGTAGCGGTCGGCTACGGGGCGTCCGCGGGCGCGGCCGACAAGGTGTGCGAGGCCATCGCGGCCGCGGGCGGCACCGCCCTGGCCGTCCACGCCGACGTGACCACCAAGGCGGCCGTGGACGGCGCCTTCGCCACGGTGGAGGAGGCCTGGGGCCCGGTGGAGCTGCTGGTGAACGCGGCCGGCGCCAACCGCGACAAGCTCACCATGCAGCTCGGCGACGACGACTGGCAGCACACCCTCGACACCGATCTCACCGGCCCGTTCCTCACTGTGCGCCGGGCCCTGCGCCCCATGATCAAGGCCCGCTACGGCCGCATCGTCAACGTGTCGTCGATCGTGGCCGCCACCGGCTCGCCCGGTCAGGCCAACTACGCCGCGGCCAAGGCCGGCCTGGTGGGGCTGACCCGCTCGGTGGCGCGCGAGGTCGCGACCCGCAACATCACCGTCAACGTGGTCGAGCCCGGCCCGGTGACGACGGCCATGACCGACGCCCTTCCGGAGGCCCGCCGGGAGGCCTTGGCGGCGGCCGTGCCCATGGCCCGCTTCGGCACTCCCGACGAGGTAGCGGCGGTCGTAGCTTTCCTGTGCGACGATGCCGCATCGTTCGTGACCGGGGCCGTGATCCCGGTCGACGGCGGCCTCGGCATGGGACGCTGACCGACCACCATCCGCCCACCAGCAAAGGAACCTCTTCCCATGGATCGTGCAACCGCCCTCGAAGCTCTCACCAAGGCTGCGGTCGACGTCCTGTCCGTGACAGCCGACCAGGTCACCGAGCAAGCTTCGTTCGCCGACGACCTCGACGCCGACAGCCTCGACCTGGTCGAGCTGGTCATGCAGCTCGAGGACTCCCTCGACGTCACCATCGACGAGGACGACCTCGGCGAGGTCCGTACGGTCGGCGACGCCGTCGACCTGATCGTGGCGGCCAGCGCCGCCAACGCGTGACGTCCGCGCTCGACCACCGGGGCCGCCCTCGGGTCGCCGTCACCGGCATGGGGGTCAAGGCCCCCACCGGGTTGACGCTCGACGCCCTGTGGGACGGGCTCGTCTCCGCGACCCCCGCGGCCGGGCCGATCACGCTGTTCGACCCCGCCGACCACAGCGTGGGCTTCGCGTGCGAGGTCAAGGACTTCGACGCGGTGCCCTACGTCGGGCCCAAGGAGGTGCGGCGCACCGACCGGGCCGCCCTGCTCGGCATCGCTGCCGCGGCCGACGCGCTCGAGGACGCCACCGCCGACTCGCCCCTGGGCGCCGACCCGTTGCGCTGCGGCGTGGTGGCCGGATCGGGCATCGGCGGGATCCGCACGCTCGAGGACCAGGTCGTCGCCTACGCCGAGAAGGGCCCCCGGGTGGTGGGCCCGTTCCTGGTGCCGATGATGATGGCCAACGCCACCGCCGCGCTGATCGGCATCCGGCACGGCTTCACCGGCCCCAACCTGGCCGTGGCCACCGCCTGCGCCACCGGCGCGCACTCCATCGGCGAAGGCGCCCGCTACATCCGCGACGGCATGGCCGACGTGGTGGTGGCGGGCGGCACCGAGGCCTGCATCACCCCGGTCACCATGGCCGCCTTCGCCCGCATGGGCGCGCTGAGCCGCAACTCGGACCCGAGCCAGGCGTCCCGGCCGTTCGACGACGACCGCGACGGCTTCGTGATGGGCGAGGGCTCGGCGTTCCTGGTGCTGGAGCCCTGGGACAAGGCCGTCGCCCGCGGCGCCCGCATCCTGGGCGAGGTCGCCGGGTACGGGACCACGTGCGACGCCCACCACATCACCGCCCCGGTGGAGAGCGGGGCCGGTGCGGCGGCCGCCATGGAGATGGCGCTGGCCGACGCCGGGCTGGAGCCCGCCGCCATCGGCCACGTCAACGCCCACGGTACGTCCACGCCCCACAACGACAGCGCCGAAGCCGCTGCCATCGCGAAGGTGTTCGGCCCGGGCGCGGTGCCGGTCACGTCGGGCAAGGGCGTGACCGGCCACCTGATCGGCGCGGCCGGCGCAGTCGAGGCCGTCGCCGCGCTGCTGTCGGTCGACCGCGGCGTGGTCCCGCCCACCGCCAACCACCACCACACCGACCTCCCGGTGGACGTCGTGGCCGGCGGGCCCCGGGACATCGGTCGCAGCCCGGCCATCTCGACGTCGTTCGCCTTCGGCGGCCACAACGTCGCCCTCGTCCTCAGCCCGGCCTGATGGTGGCCGTGGCCGCCCCGGGGGTGCCCATCCCCCGCCTGCCCATCGGCCGGGGCCGGCCCGGCACGGTCGAGGCCGGCCTGGGACCGGCGCCGGGGCTGCCATCGCTCGCCGCCGTCGCCTGGTTCCGCGGTAGTCCCGGTGTCCTGCCCGTAGAGGACATGGACGTCATCGCCCGCACCGTGCGGGCCGGCGCCGACGCCGGCGTGCCGGTGGTGGGCGTGCTCGGCAACGTCGGGATCGGCACCCACGGGGGCGTGGCCTCGCTGCACGGCTGGGGCACCGTCGCCCGGGCCCTGGCGGCCGCGTCGGGCCTGGTCCCGACGGTGCTGGTGGTGGACGGGCCGTGCCTCGGAGGTCCGGCCCTGCTGCTGGGCCTGGCCGACGTCGTGGTCATGACCGGCCAGGCGCAGGCGTTCGTGAACGCGCCCGAGACCTCGGCCCGCATCACCGGCTCGGCGGTGCTGGACGCCGACCTGCTCGGGGGGTCCTGGGTGCACGGCACCCGCACCGGGGTGGCCGACCTGGTGGCCGACGACCTCGACGGCGCGCTCGACATGGTGGACGACCTGCTGACCCACCTGCCGCCCAACAACCACGAGCCGCCGCCCGAGGTCCAGACGCTCGACCCGGTCGACCGCCCGTGCGACCGCGCCGTGGCGGTCGTGCCCGCCGACCGCCGGGCCAGCTACGACGTGCGCCACGTGATCACCGACCTGGTCGACGACGGCGCCTTCCTGGAGCTGCGGGCCCGCTTCGGCACCAGCGTGGTGACCGGCCTGGCCCGGGTGGCGGGCATGCCGGTCGGGGTGGTCGCCAACCAGCCCGGCCAGCTGGCGGGAGCCCTCGACATCGAGGGGTCGCAGAAAGGCGGCCGCTTCGTGCGGTTCTGCGACGGGTTCGGCGTGCCGCTGGTGACGCTGGTGGACACGCCCGGCTTCCGGCCCGGGCGCGACCAGGAGTGGCGCGGCATGATCCGCCACGGCGCCAAGCTGGCCTTCGCCTACGCCGAGGCCACCGTGCCGCGGGTGTGCGTGGTGCTGCGCAAGGCCTACGGCGGGGCGTACATCGTCATGGACTGCAAGTCGATGGGCAACGACTGTGCCCTGGCCTGGCCCAGCGCCGAGATCGCGGTCATGGGGGCCAAGGCCGCGGTGGAGATCCTCAACCGGCGCGACCTGGCGGACGTGCCCGAGAGTGAGCGGGACGCGTCGCGGCTCGAGCTGGAGGCGGCGTACGAGTCCGTGCACCTGTCGCCCAGCGTGGCCCTCACCCGGGGCTACGTCGACGACGTGATCGACCCGCTCGACACCCGCCAGGCGGTGGCGGGCGCCCTCGCCGCCCTGGCGGCCAAACGGGAGCGGCTCCGCGCCCGCCGCCACGACAACATCCCCTTGTGACGAAGGATCGCGCCATGCTGCTCGACGGCAAGAAGCTGGTGGTCACCGGCGTGCTCACCAAGGACTCCATCGCCGCGGCGGTGGCCCGGCTGGCCCAGGAGCAGGGCGCCGAGCTGGTGCTCACGTCGTTCGGGCGGGGCATGAGCCTGACCCAGCGGGTGGCCCGCGGCCTGCCCGAGCCCGCCGACGTGATCGAGCTGGACGTAACCGACCCGGCGCAGCACGCGGCCCTGGCCGAGGAGTTGGAGCGGCGCTGGGGCAAGGTGGACGGCGCCCTGCACGCGGTGGCCTTCGCCCCCGAGCCGTGCCTGGGCCAGGAGGCGGGCCTGCTCGCCGCGGGCTGGGATTCGGTCTCCACCGCCCTGCACATCTCGGCCTACTCGCTCAAGGCGCTGGCCGAGACGCTGGTCCCGCTGATGCCGTCGGGCGGCTCGATGGTCGGCCTGGACTTCGACGCCGCGCAGGCGTGGCCCGCCTACGACTGGATGGGCGTCGCCAAGGCCGCGCTGGAGGCCACCTGCCGCTACCTGGCCCGGGACCTCGGGCCCCGCGGTGTGCGGGTCAACCTGGTGGCGGCGGGGCCGCTGCGCACACTGGCCGCCCGCTCGATCCCCGACTTCGCCGCCCTGGAGGGGACATGGGGGCTGCGGGCCCCGCTGGGCTGGGACGTCCGCGACGCCGAACCGGTCGCCCGGGCGTGCGTAGCCCTGCTGTCGGACTGGTTCCCGGCCACGACCGGTGAGATCCTCCACGTGGACGGCGGTGCCCACGCCGTGGCGCTGTCCCGTGACGAGGTGCGGATCATCCTCGACCACGAGGCGCAGGAGTGACCGACGACCCGGTCGCACTGCTCCCCCACCGGCCCCCCTTCCGGTTCGTCGACGCGGTGGACGAGCTGGTCCCCGGCGAGCGCATCACCGCCCGCTACCGGGTGACCGGCGACGAGGCGTTCCTGGCCGGGCACTTCCCGGGCAACCCGGTGTTCCCGGGCGTGATCCAGCTGGAGGCGCTGGCCCAGGCGGGCGCCATCGCCCTGCTGTCGCTCGACCGCTACGCGGGCACGCTGCCCCTGTTCGGGGGCGTGGAGGGCGTGCGCTGGCGACGCCAGGTGCGCCCGGGCGATGAGCTGACGCTGGACGTGGAGCTGGAGACGCTGTCGGCCCGGGGCGGGTGGGGCACGGCCACCGCCACGGTCGAGGGCAAGGCCACGTGTCAGGCCCGGCTGTTCTTCGTGCTGACGAAGCGCGCGCGCGGATAAGTCATGTCGGCTCGTGTTGTGGTGCTGTGTTGCCCGGAGTCGTCGCGGCCTAGCCGTGGCCCGGCCGCCAAATCGCGGACTCTTGGGCTGCGGCTCACGCCCTGTCCGCTCGGCCTCGAGGCCTGATGGCGCCGCCCGTCGACCAGTCCCTGCTCGACCTGGCCGTAGCCGTGGCCCGGGAGGCGGGCGAGTCGACGCTGCGCTGGTTCCAGGCCGGCGACCTGGCCGTGGACCGCAAGGCCGACGGCACCCCGGTCACGGAGGCCGACCGGTCCGCCGAGCGCCTGGTGCGGGCCCGGCTGGCCGAGCACGCCCCGGGCGACGGCGTCCTGGGCGAGGAGGAGCCGGAGGCCCAGGGGACCACGGGCCGCCGCTGGATCGTCGATCCCATCGACGGCACCAAGGCCTTCACCCGGGGTGTCCCGCTGTTCTCGACGCTGCTGGCCCTGGACGACGAGCACGGCCCCGCCCTGGGCGTGATCGTGCTGCCCGCGCTGGGCGAGGTCGTCTACGCGGGGCGGGGGCGGGGTTGCTGGACCGGCCCCGATCGCCCCGCCCGCGTGAGCACGACCCCACGGGTCGACGGCGCGTACCTGATGTCGTCGAGCTACAGCCACTGGCCCGACGAGGGCCTGCTGGCGGTCAAGCACGCGGGCGCGGTACTACGCACGTGGGGCGACGGCTACGGCTACGCGCTGGTCGCCATGGGCCGGGCGGACGCCATGGTCGACCACACGGTCGAGCGCTACGACGTGGCGGCCATGCCGGTGATCCTGACCGAAGCGGGCGGGCGCTTCACCAGCCTGGAGGGCGCGGACGGCGCGGGCCACGGCAGCGGGGTGGCCAGCAACGGCCTCGTCCACGACGAGCTGCTGGCCCTGCTGGCGCCGGCCGCGCCGGGCCGGTCAGATCCAGTGGTGTGACTTCAGCCAGCGGAACAGCAGCAGCGACAGGCCCCCCATGATCCCGAGCGCGACCGGATAGCCCCACCACTCGTCCAGCTCGGGCATGTGGACGAAGTTCATCCCCCAGATGCCGGCCAGCATGGTGGGCAGCACCGCGATGGCCACCCAGCCCGAGATGCGGCGCATGTCCTCGTTCTGCTGCACCGAGACGTGGGTCAGGTTGACCGCCAGCACCTCGGACAGCAGCTCGCGCTGGATCTCGATGCGCGCCACCTCCCGGCGCAGGTGGTCGTACACGTCCCGGAAGTAGGGCCCGAGGTCGACGCCGCCCAGCTTGCTCTTCGCGACCTGCAGCCGCTCCAGGGGCTCGAGCAGCGGCTCGACGTTGCGGTAGAGATCGAGCACCTGGCGCTTCAGCTTGTAGATCCGCTCGGCCGGGTTGCTGCGCTCGGGCGAGAACACCTGGGCCTCGATCTCGACGATGTCCTGGTCGAGCCCGTCGAGCACGGGCACGTAGTCGTCCACCACCCGGTCGAGGATGGCGTGCACCACCGCCGTCGGGCCCTTCGCCAGGTGCTGCGGGTCGTCCTCGAGCTGGCGCCGGACCGGGGCGAGGGCGCTGGCCAGGCCGTGACGCACGGTGATCACGAACCCGTGGCCCGCGAACAGCTGCAGCTCGGAGAACTCGATGATCTCGCGCGCGTCGTCGTAGCGGGCCGTCTTGAACACCAGGAACAGGCAGTCGCCGTAGTGCTCGAGCTTGGAGCGCTGGTGGGCGGTGATGGCGTCCTCGATGGCCAGCGGGTGCAGACGGAACTCGGCCGCCACCAGGTCGAACTCCTCCTCGGAGGGCTCGTGGAGGCCGATCCACACGAAGCTGTCGGGGGTGCTGCGCGCCGCCGCCAGGGCGTCCTCGACCTCGAGGACGCCGGGGTGGCGCTTGCCCTCCGTGTACACCGCGCAGTCGACGATCACACCCGGAATTCTGACGCAGGCTTCGCCATGTGGCGACGCCGAGCGGTCAGGCCTGGGGGGATGCGACCTCGGGGTTGCCCGCGCCGAAGCAAGGGGCGGCCGGCTCCGGGGTCAGCGGGCCGTTGCGGTACGTGGCGATGAACTGCTGCACCCGCGGGTCGTCGACGCTGTCCAGCGCCAGCTGCCGGCCCCACGAGCTGAGGGTGATGGGCGAGTCCATCTCGTCGTAGGGCGTGATGATCACCTTGGCCTGCTGGGCCGCGATGTCCCGCAGCGTGGCCAGCTGCGCGTCGGGCAGGTCCGGCTGGTAGGCGATCCAGACCGCGCCGTGCTCGAGGTCGTGCACGAGGTACTCGACCGGCGGCGGGTCCGAGCTGTAGAAGCCGCACGTGGCGGGGATGGGGAAATGGTCGCCGCCCACCGGGGGCCTGTGGCTGTAGTCGAGCGGCTCTTCGGTGTGGTTGTGGTTGGGGACGGCGAAGGCCATCACCCCCTCCACGCCCTCGTTGGCCGGGCCGGTGGGATCGCCGCCGTTGGTGGCCACGCGATCGGAGGCCGCGGCGCCGCCCCCATCGTCGTCTCCGCTGCACGCGCCCAGTGCGACCAGCACGGAGACGGCCATGAGCATGAAGACCCAGCGACGCAGCACGGGCGGTGAGGCTACCGGCTGGGATCGACCATCCACACGACGGCCCCGGGCGCCTCGGGCCCCGTCACCGTGGCGGCCGTGACGGTGACGGGCTCGTCGGCGTCGTAACGGTCCAGGGCGAACTGGTCGAGATCGATGCGCTCGGTGCGGGTGAACGGGGGGTCGCCCGGGGGCGGCGCCACCGTCCCGAGGTAGACCATCCCGCAGGCGTGGCCCACCAGCATGTTGCAGGGCCGGTCGGTGCCCTGCGCCACGAGCACGTCGATCCCGTCCACCGCCACCTCGTCGGACGGTCCGAGGCGGGTGGCGCCCGAGAGGTAGCGGTCGAGCGGGCCGCTCTGGTCGCCGTTCACGTCCACCACCACCAGGCGCCGGCCGGGGGACTCGCCCCCTTCGACCGCAGCGGCCACCGCGCGCCAGTCGGGTCGTTGCAGCTCGGGGTCGCAGGCGACGGTGACCACCGCCAGGACCGACACGACCGCCAGGGCCCCGGTCGCCACCAGCCCCGGCGCCGCGGGCCGCGAGGCTCCGAGGCCGACCGCCACGGCCAGCACCAGGGGGATCAGCGCGGCGATCAGGTAGCGGCCGAGGAAGGCGTCGGTCCCCACCAGCGCGATCACCAGCGGCGCGACCACCGCCGCCCCACCGATGGCCGCCAGGGTGACGGCCACCCGGCGGTCCTGGGCGTCGGTGCGCGTGGCGAGCAGCACCGTGGCCACGGCCACGACGCCGGCGCTGGCCAACCACAGGCGGTCGAACGGAGGGCTGGGGCCGACCAGCGCGCCCTCGGCCGCCTCCTCGACCCGCACGGGGAGGGAGAAGCCGGCGATCCAGTTGCGGTTGACGTCGTGGGAGTGCTGGCGGACCGCAAAGGGCACCAGCAGCAGGCCCGCCACGGCCGAGGGGACCAGCGCCA
The DNA here is from genome assembly GCA_046734715.1 of Actinomycetota bacterium. GTDB lineage: Bacteria > Actinomycetota > Acidimicrobiia > Acidimicrobiales > VFJN01 > ZC4RG19. Next base: position 12,038 of record JBKPRV010000015.1, read on the forward strand.
GCGCCACCGGCCGCCACCGGGGCCGGAGCGCCACCACCAGCGCCGCGGCCTCGGCCGCCACCACGAACGTGCCGAAGTAGTGCAGGGACACCAGCGCGGTCGCGGCCGCCGCCCAGGCCACGAGCGCGGCGCGGCCGCCGCGGCGGGCGTGGCCGTAGGCCAGGAGCGACACGGCCGCGGCCAGGGCCAGCAGGCTGTACGGCCGGGCCTCCTGCGAGTACCAGACCAGCAGGGGGTTCAACGCCACGATCAGCGCCGCGATCCGGGCCACCCGGCGGCTCTGGCCGAGGGCGAGGGCGGCGGCGTAGGCGACCGGCACCGTGACGATCCCCGCCAGGGCCGACACCGATCGCAAGGCGAGCTCACCGTCGCCGAAGACCCGCAGCCACGGCCACATCACAAGGAAGTACGTGGGGGTGATGCCCTCGCGGTCGGCCACGTGGCGCAACAGGTGGCCGAGGCCGCCGTCCACCGCCTGGGTGGTGAGCCACTCGTCGTACCACAGGCTCTGCGCCCCGAGCCCCCACAGCCGCAGCGCGGCCGCGGCGACCACGGTGACGACCAGGACGGCGTCGAGGCGGCCCCCAGACCGCCGCCTCACCTACAGCCCCTCGAACACCGCCGCCCGCACGCCGGCGCGGGCCAGCTCCTGGAGGAACGGCAGGGGCTCGACCAGCGCGGCCAGCCCCGCGGCGCCGGTGGTGAGCGTCCGGCCCGAGGCGACCCACCTGGCGGTGACCGCGGCCGCGGTGCCGGCGGCGACGGCCGGCCGGTCGACCGCCCCGAGCACCACGGTGTCGCGGCTGAGGCCCCGGCGGCCCCGCACCTCGACCCGCAGCCCGCCGATCCGCCCTTCCGCGTGGGGCCGGCGGAGCATGGGCAACCCCGCGGTGAGCCGGTCCCGCCGGGTGGCGGCGAGCCGGGCCGTCACCCGGGACACGCCCGGGAAAGCGGGGACCAACAGGAGTGCATCGGGGAGCGCGGCCCGGTAGCAGTCGGACCCGCCGACCGGATCGGGGAAGAAGCACAGCTCGCGCCCCGAGCCCGGGGGCCGGCGGCGCCAGGTGTGGTCCCGCCAGTCGAAGCCCACGCCCCGCAGGGCGGCGTGGTGCTGCCGGGCGCACGCCGGGCCGCCGGTGCCGTGGTGGGCCACGTGGATCTCGTCGACGCTGTCGAATTGGCCGGCCGCATGGCGGGCCAGCACGCAGGACAGGCCGGGCCCGAAGCCGGCGCCCACGGCCACGACCACGCCCCGCTCCCGGGCCTCGGCGTGCAGGTCGAGC
>JBKPRV010000016.1:0-9647 GCA_046734715.1 Actinomycetota bacterium
GGCCACCACCAGGCGAGCCCCGGCGAGCGCCGCCTCCGTTCTAAGGGTCAGCAAATCGGGATCGCCTGGCCCGGCGCCGGCCAGCACGATGGGGGTGGTGGGGGTCATCGGGGGCGTCCCGTGGTGGTGCCGGGGGTGGAGCGGCGGCGGTGGCCGTGGGCGTAGGCCGGGTCGTAGAGGAGGCAGCGGGGGGCGGCGCCGGCCAGGGCCGGGCCGACGAGGACCAGCATGGTGGTGCGGGCGCCGGTGGCGGCCATGGTGGTGGCCAGGTCGGCCACCGTGGTCACCTCGACCTGCTCGTCGGGCCACGTGGCGCGCACCACGACCACCGCCGGGGTGTCGGGGGCGTAGCCCGTGAGCAGCTCGTCCTGGAGCTGGACGGCCCGGGCGCCCGAGAGGTAGACGGCCATGGTGGCGCCGTGGGCGGCATAGGCGGCGACCGAGTCGCCGGGCGGCATCGAGGCGGCGGTGCGGCCGGGCAGGCGGGTGGCGATGACCGTCTGGGCCACCGCGGGGACCGTGAGCTCGCGGGCGACCGCGGCGCTGGCGGCGGCCATGGCGCCGACGCCGGGGACGATCTCGAACTCGCGGTCGTGGGCCAGGCACCAGTCGAGCTGCTCCTGCAGGGCGGAGTACAGGGACACGTCGCCGGAGTGGAGCCGCACGATGGCCGCGTCCGGGTGGGCCTCGTAGATGGCGACCACGTCCTCGAACGTCATGCCCGCCGAGTCGTGGAGCTCCGCGGTGGGCGAGGCGTGGGCGAGGACAGCCTCGGGGACCAGCGACGACGCCCAGATGACCACGTCGGCGGCGGCGAGGCGGTCCACGGCCCGCAGGGTCAGCAGGTCCGGCGCCCCGGGGCCGGCGCCCACGAAGGAGATCACTGCGGTCGCACCGGGGGGACGATCAGGGTGGCCAGGTAGGACGCGGGGCGATCCGCCACCTCCGCCAGCGGGGCGACCCGGCCGCCCGGGAGGCCCAGCAACTCGCCCATCACCGCACCGTCCAGCCGGTCGTGGCCGGCCAGCGTGGCCGCCACCGCGCCGATCCGGGCGCCGCCCTTGTAGACGACCACGGCGGCCGACGGGTCGGCGGCGGCCGCCTCCAACGCGGTGTCGGCCGCGCCGGCGTGGGCGGGGACCAGCACCAGGTGCTCGGTGCCGTCGACCACCGTGGTGCCGGTGCGGGCGGCCAGGTCCTGGAAGGCCATGATCCCGGGGACCACCTCGACCGGGACCGCAGGGCGCAGCCGGCGCACCGAGCCGGCCAGCGACGAGAAGGTGCTGTAGACGCTGGGGTCGCCCAGGGTCACGAACGCCACCCGCTCACCCGCGTCCAGGTGGGCCACCAGGACGGCGGCCGCATCGGACAGCGCGGCGTCCCGGGCCTGGCTGGCCACCTCCATGACGAACGGGACCCGCTCGACCGCCACGTCGGGGGCGACGTCGCGCACGATCGCCTCGGCCCGGCCCACGGCCATGGCCGACGTGGACGGCGCCACCACCCGGTCGGCGTCCCGCAGCACCTCGACCGCCCGGCGGGTCACGAGGCCCGGGTCGCCGGGCCCGACGCCCACGCCCACCAGGGCGGGGCCGGGACGGTGGCGGGCGGCCACCGGGTCCTCCCGCCGGGCGATGGGGGTGTGGCCGGCGGGCTCGGCCGCCACCAGCCGCTCGACGGCCAGGCGCAGCAGCTGGGCCTCGGAGCGCCCGGTGGCCCGGGCCACCGTCGCCAGCCGCTCCTTGAGGGCCTCGGGGAGGTAGACGCTGGTCTTCTTCACCGCCAGCGACCATAGGGCATCAGGTAGGGCAGGGTGCCACCCGCTACCGTCGCCCTCCGATGACGGCGCTCGGTCCGCGGTTGGTGGTGGCGGGCACCCACTCGGGCGTCGGCAAGACCACGGTGGCCACCGGCCTGGTGGCGGCGCTGCGGGCCGCGGGGCACCGGCCGGCGACGGCCAAGGTCGGCCCCGACTTCATCGACCCCGGCTACCACGCCCTGGCCTCGGGCCGCCCGCCCCGCAACCTGGACGCCTGGCTGTGCGGCGAGGACGCCATCGTCCCCCTGGCGGCGCGGGCGGGGGCGGGGGCGGGCGTGCTGGTGGTCGAGGGGGTGATGGGCCTGTTCGACGGGGCCGCCGACGGCCGGGCGTCGTCCACGGCGGACGTGGCCCGGCTCCTCGGGGCGCCGGTGGTGCTGGTGGTCGACGCCGGGGCCATGGCGGGATCGGTGGCGGCGGTGGTCCACGGCTTCGCCACCCTCGACCCGAGGTTGGGGGTGGCGGGCGTGATCCTCAACCGGGTGGGATCCGACGGCCACGAGACCCAGCTGCGCGAGGCGCTGGCGCCCCTGCGCCTGCCGGTCCTCGGCGCCCTTCGCCGAGACGACCGGCTCACCTGGCGGGACCGGCACCTCGGCCTGGTGCCGGTGGCGGAGCAGCCGGACGAGGTGCGCCGGTCGCTGGACGTGCTGGGCTCGGCCGTGGCCGAGCGGGTGGACCTGGGCGCGGTGATGGCCCTGGCCGCCACCGCGCCGCCTGTCGGGGTGGCGGCACCGGTGTCGCTCCCGCCGCCGGGGCCGCCGGTGCGGGTGGCGGTCGCGGGCGGGGAGGCGTTCACGTTCACCTACGCCGACACGGTCGACGCCCTGGTGGCCGGGTGCGCCGAGGTGGTCCCATTCGATCCGCTGCGCGACGCGGCGCTCCCGGCGGACATCGACGGGCTGGTGGTGGGCGGCGGCTTCCCCGAGACGTTCGCGGCCGAGCTCGCCGCCAACCGTCCGCTGCTGGACGACGCCGCGGCCCGGATCGGGGACGGCCTCGTCACCTGGGCCGAGTGCGGCGGCCTCCTGTGGCTGTCCCGCGAGCTGGACGGGCACGCCATGGCGGGCGTGATCCCCGCGACCGGCCGGATGACCGACCGCCTCACCCTCGGCTACCGCACCGCCACCACCATGACCGCCAGCCCCGTGGGCGCGGCCGGCACCGAGTTCCGGGGCCACGAGTTCCACTACTCCCGCCTCGACCCCGGCGGCGACGCGCTGCACCTGGAGGCCCGCTTCGGCCAGGGCCCGGAGGGCTACGCCACGCCTCGGCTGCTGGCCACCTACGTGCACCACCACCCAGGTGGGGACCCGGCGGCGGTCACGGCCTTCCTCGCCGCCTGCCGGGCGGGCTAGGCCTCGGGCTCGGTCTCGGTCACGGCCTTGGCGGGTGGCCACCGGCGGACCGAGGGCAGCGGTTCGCCCGCCCGGACGCCGGTGACGGACCCGCCGGTGCGCGCCACGGTGTAGTTGGCCACCAGCCGCAGGGCGAAGCCCAGACCGGCCGCCAGCGACGCAAGCACCAGGTACAGGCTGTAGGTCGCGAGCAGGTCGACCCGATCGGCGACGCCGACGTCATCCCCCTCGATGTCAGCGCCGGGTCGGCGCGGGGGAGACCCGGGACCAGATGGCGAGCACGATGATGGCACCCACGATCGACCCGATGATGCCGCTGGGCTTGAGGGCGAGGCCGTCGCCGGCCAGCAGGCTGCCGATCAGGCCGCCGACGAGCGATCCGACCAGCCCGGCCACCAGAGTGCGGCCGTCGGGGCGGGTGCCCAGGCCGAGGATCAGCTGGGCCAGCCAGCCGCACAGGAACCCGAACGCGAGAATTCCGAGCAACAGCACGCCCGCAGACTGGCCCCGCGGCGAGGGCCTCGCACCACCCGGAAGGGGTGGTCCTACCCGTGGACCGACTCAGCGGTAGGCCGCGGCCTGGATGGCGTAGAGCTCGGCGTACTGACCGCGCTTGGCCATCAGCTCCTCGTGGCGACCCACCTCGACCACGTGGGCGCCGTCGAGCACCACGATCAGGTCGGCCATGCGCACAGTGCTGAACCGGTGCGACACGAGGACGGTGACCCGACCGGATTCCCGGCCCTCGCGGGCCGCGCCCGCGTAGCGCTCGAACAGCGCGTGCTCGGTCTCGGCGTCGAGGGCGGCAGTGGGCTCGTCCAGCACCACCAGCAGCGGCTCGTCCCGCATGAACCCGCGGGCCAGGGCCAGCTTCTGCCACTGCCCGAACGAGACCTCGACCCCGCCCGGCCAGGTCGGCCCCAGTCGGGTGTCCAGTCCGGACGACAGCTCGTCGACCATCTCGGCCGCGCCGGCCCGCCGCACCGCGCTGGTGACCGCGCCCTCGTCGTCGAGCCGGGGGACGTCGCCCACGCCCACCGAATGGCGGGCCGCGAACTCGAAGCGGAAGAAGTCCTGGAACGCCCCGGCCAGCCGCTCCCGCCAGTCCTCGGCGGGCATGCCCGCCAGCGGCGCGCCGTCCACGGTGATGCGGCCCGAGGTGGGCTCATACATCTTGCAGAGCAGCTTGACCAGGGTCGTCTTGCCCGCGCCGTTCTCGCCCACGATGGCCACCACCGAGCCCGCGGGCAGCGTCAGGTTCACGTCCTCCAGCACCAGCCGCTCGGTGCCCGGGTAGCGGAACGACACGCCCTCCACCGTGATGCCTTCCCGCAGCGACGCGGGGACCGGCACGTCGTCGTGCACCTCGAAGGAGGCGGCGTAGTCCTCCAGCCAGGCCAGCCGGCGGGAGCCGTCCAGCCAGATGCCCCGCAGGAAGCCGATCTCGCCCACCGCCGCCCCGATGTAGGCGGACAGCCGCGACCCGGCCGCGAGCACCAGCAGCACCTGCCCGGGCGGGGCGTCGAGGCCGGCGGCCACATAGACCACCGCCCCCACGTAGGCGCCGCCGAACACCGCCCATGCCGCGGTGTGCCAGGCGGCGCTGGCCCAGCGGGCCCGGGCGATGGGGCGGTGCCAGCCCTCCCACGCCTCGCGCCGCCGGTCGGCCAGCTGCCGGCCGGTGCCGGTCACCCGCAGCTCCTTGCCCGGCGGGGCGGTGGTGGTGGTCACGAACAGGTGCCGGGCCAGACGGGCGGAAGGGGCGCCTCGCTCCTCGACGGCACGCTCGACCCCCGGCCGCCAGCTGGAGGTGAGCACGGTGGGGGCCGCGAACAGGGCCAGCAGTACCAGCACCGGGTCGATGGCCGCCAGCAGCACCACCGTGACGCCCAGCCGCAGGATCCAGCCGCAGGTGGTGAACAGCGACAGGTACATGTGGTCGAGGACGAAGATCTGCTCGCGCAGCACCGACAGGCGGTCGAGGTACTCGGGCCGCTCGTGGTGCTCGATGGTGGCCACCGACGCCTGGAGCCGGGCGACGTGCGCCTCCAGCGCCACCGTGACCTTGTCGCGGAACGTCCGCGACACGCGGGTGCTCACGATGCGAAGGAACCAGGTGGCGGTGGCCGAGAGTGCCAGCCCGGCCGCCGCCATCAGCAGCAGCGTGCGATCGCCCTCCACCACGCCCTTGCCCAGCAGGGCGATCCACAAGGCCAGCAGCGCGTCGGGCAGCGCCGCCAGCAGGGTGAGCCCGAACGAGTAGATCAGCAGTCGCGGCTCGGACCGGTAGCCCAGCACCACCAGCCGCCACATCGACCCGAGGGCCGAGGGGAGGGCCTCGTCGCGGGTCGCCTTGCCGTCAAGTGAGGACGTCATAGGTCACCCCCTCCTCGTCCTCTTCCTCACCGTCGCCGTCGAAGCGGCTGGCCTGCAGGTCGAACATGGTGCGGTAGCGGCCGCCGAGCGCCATCAGCTCGTCGTGCGAGCCGAGCTCGACCATGCGGCCCCCCTCCAGCACGCAGATGCGGTCCGCGTGGCGGACGGTGGAGAACCGGTGGGAGATGAGGATGGTGGTGCACTCCCGGGTGGCGGCCAGGATGCGCTCGAAGATCTCGGCCTCGCCCCGCACGTCGAGCTGGGCGGTGGGCTCGTCGAGGAGCACCACGCCCGCACCGACCTGCACGGCGCACAGCGCCCGGGCCAGCGCCACCCGCTGCCACTGGCCGCCCGAGAAGTCGGTGCCCCCCTCGTAGGCCCGGCTGAGGATCGTGTCCAGGGTGGCGAGGTCGTGGGCGCCCGCCTGCTCCAGCGCGGCCAGGACGTCCTCGTCGGGCGCCCCCGCGGGGGCCACGTTCTCCCGCAGCGAGAGCTCGAAGCGGATGAAGTCCTGGAACACCGCGGTGACCCGGCCCCGCCACTCGTCCAGGTCGAGCTGGCGGAGGTCGACGCCGTCCACCACGATGGCGCCTCCCTGGGGGTCGTGCAGCCGGCACAGCAGCTTGGCCAGCGTGGTCTTGCCCGCCCCGTTCTGGCCCACGATGGCGAGCGACGATCCCGCGGGGATCGTGAGGTCGAAGCCGTCGAGGACCGGCCGGTCGCCGGTCTCGTAGGCGAAGGTGAGATCCCGGAACGCGATCTCGGACGCCGGCATGCCCGCGGCGGAGTGAGTGCCGGGCCGCAGCGCGCCCCGGGGTGCCATGGCGTCGCGCAAGCGCAGCACTGCGGCCACCGGGGCCGCGGCCCCGTCCAGCGCCCAGTTGAGCCCGCCGAAGGCGATCATCGACGTGCCCACCGCCACCTGGGCGTAGACCACCACCTGGTCGAGGCCGAGCCGGCCGTCGGCGGCCGCGTCGGCCAGGCTCCAGAACACGATGACGTTGGCCGCGGTCACCAGCAGCACGCTCCATACGAGCGGACGCTCCCGCAGGCGGGTGGCCCGGTGCTGCAGCTCGTAAAGGTGGCGGCGGCGGGCCACGAAGCGCTCGATGGTCCAGCCCACCAGGCCGAACAGGCGCAGCTCCTTGGCCGCGGGCGGGTCGACGGCCAGGCGGTAGGCGTAGTCGGCGTCGCGCTGGGCCTGGCGCACGTCGTCGGTGTTGCGGTCGCGCCACACCGCGCTCTCCCGCAGCAGCCAGTGCGTCGAGGCCCAGGCGCCGCCCAGGACCAGCGGCGCCCACCAGGCGTAGGCCGCCAGGACGATCGCCGACGAGACACCGCCCAGCAGCTCGACCAGCCCGGAGGCGATGAAGTCCATGCTGATCGACATGGGCGGCCCGGTCATGCCCATGTCGAAGTCGCGGGCCATGGTCAGGTCGCTGGCCAGCTCGGGATCCTCGAGGTGCGCCATGCCCGGGGGCTCGACGCACGCCTCGGTCAGCCGGTCGTACAGCCAGGCCGACAAGCGGTCGCCGAGGTTGGCCCCGATGGCCTGGTGCAGCGGGGTGAGCACCTGGCCGAGGATGAAGACCACGCCCACGAAGGCGAGGGGGACGGCCAGGTCGTCGCCGGACTGCACCGCCCCGACCACGGCGCCCATCGCGATGGCGAACAAGGCGGGGACGAGGCCGCGGGCCACCAGCACTGCCCACCAGGCGTACGCGAGGGGCCGGTCGGCGCGGGGGAGGACCCCGAAGAACTTCCACTCTGGGCGCTCACGCAGGCGACGAACCATCGACGGCCCTCCGGGGGCTCTCGGGGAGTTCTCGGATGCACCGTGTCGACCAGGAGGGAGCCTCGCGACGATGGCCGCAGCCACCGGGTGGTCCCCTCGTTCTACCCCAAGACCGGGGTGGGCGCACGTCTGTTCGAGCGATTTCGACAAGTGTCACGACGGGCCGTGGCCCCATCAATTCGTTAGCCGAACTAAATATCCAGCGATAGAGTGCAAGCCATGACCCGCACCCGCCCGGCGCCCTCCCCCACGCCGGTCGACACGGTCGACACGGTCGGGCCAGGCGACTCGTTGGACGTGGGCGCCCTCGCCGCCAGGCTCCGGGTCAGCTCTACCCGGCTCGCCCGGCTGCTGAGGCGCCAGGGCGACACCGGCCTGTCGCCCAGCCAGCTCTCCGCCCTCACCTCGGTCGAGGTGCACGGGCCCATGACCCTGGGCGCGCTGGCCGAGCACGAGCGCGTGGCCCCGCCCAGCGTCACCCGGGTGGTCGGCAAGCTGGAGGAGCTGGGCCTCGTGGTCCGGCGGCCCGACGCCAGCGACCGCCGCGTGCACCGGGTGAGCCTCACGGACGCCGGCGCGGCGCTGCTGGCCGAGGTCCGCCAGCGCAAGGACGTCTGGCTCGCCGCCCGCTTGGCCCAGCTCGACGACGAGCGGCGGTCCCGGCTGGCCGAGGCCCTCGACGCCCTCGATACCCTGACCCGGCAGGACCGGGCATGAGGTCGCTGCGCGCCGCCGCCCACGACACCTTCCGCTCGCTGCGCTACCGCAACTTCCGCCTGTTCTTCTACGGCCAGCTGGTCTCCCAGGTCGGCAACTGGCTCACGCTGGTGGCCCAGACGCTGTTCGTCCTCAAGCTCACCGACAGCGGCATCGCCCTCGGCGTGCTGGCCGCCGCCCAGTTCGGTCCCATCCTGGTGCTGGGACCGTGGGCGGGCCTGGTGGCCGACCGGTCCGACAAGCGCCGCCTGCTGCTGATCGTGCAGAGCCTGGCCATGGTGCAGTCGTTCGTGCTGGCCGCGCTGGCCTTCTCCGGCAACCCGCCGGTGGGAGCGATCTACGCGGCGGCCCTGTTCGGCGGCGTGACCATGGCCTTCGACAACCCGACCCGGCGCAGCTTCGTGGTCGAGATGGTCCCGCCCGACGACATGAACAACGCGGTCAGCCTCAACAGTGCGTTGATGACCTCGTCCCGGGTGGTGGGCCCCGCGCTGGCCGGCCTGCTGGTGACGACCGTGGGCTTCGGCTGGGCCTTCCTCGGCGACGGCCTGTCGTATCTGGCCGTGCTGGCCGGGCTGTGGCTGATGCGGCCGTCCGAACTGCGGCCCCCGCCGGTCACCCCCAAGGCCAAGGGCCAGGTGCGGGCCGGGCTGAGCTACGTGCGCCACTCGCCCGAGCTGTTCGTGCCGATGGTGATGATGGCCGTGGTGGGCACCCTGTCCTACAACTTCCCCACCGTGTTCCCGCTCTTCACCATCCGCGACCTGGGCGGGTCCGACGCCACCTTCACCATGCTGTTCTCGGTGGTCAGCATCGGGTCGCTGGTGGGCGCGCTCGTCTTCGCCCGGCGCACCTACGTCGGCGTGCACCGGGTGAGCGGCGCGGCCCTCGCTTACGGGGTCGCCCTGACCGCCATGGCCTTCGCCCCCAACCTGGGCGTGGCGCTGGTCCTGGGGCTGGCGCTGGGGCTGACGTCGATCACGTTCCTGGTGTCCTCGACCGCCATCGTCCAGACGAAGGCCGCGCCCGAGATGCGCGGCCGGGTGCTGGCCCTGCAGGCCATGCTGTTCCTCGGCAGCACTCCCGTGGGCGGGCCCATCGTGGGCTGGGTGGCCGAGGAGTACGGCGCTCGTTGGAGCATCGCCCTCGGTGCCGCCGCGGCCCTCGGCGCCGGCCTGTGGGGCCGCGCCGTGATGCGGGGCGCCCCCACCACCGAAGGGACCGAGCATGTGCCCGCCGAGGGAACCGGGCACGTCACGGTGGGGGCGAAGAGCAACGGGCAGCGCGACGAGGAAGCCGAGCTGGACGTCGCCATCCAGCAGGGCGTCACCACCGAGCTGCAGCGCAGCTAGGGCCTAGCCCTCAGGCGAGCAGCGGGGCCATCGCCTCCACGACCTCGGGCTTGAGCACGAACAGCTCGACCGCGATGTTTCCGGGTGCCCGGAGATTGAGGTGGTGGCCGATGTCGCTCTCCTGCACGCCCGAGTGCTCGACCCCCTGGGCGTCCAGGTGGTCGGCCCAGCTCGTGAGGTCGTCGGGCCCGTTGACGGCCAGCGCCACGTGGTCGAGGCCGGGCCGGGTG
>JBKPRV010000017.1:0-12807 GCA_046734715.1 Actinomycetota bacterium
CGGCTCGGCCGGGTCACGCCGGACGCCGCCGGCCTGGACCACCTGACGGGCTGGGTCGGCGAGTTCGTGGACCTGCACGCGGCGTGGGCCCCGGTGTTCGCCTCGTTCCAGGCCGCCGCCCGCGACCACGAGGCCCGGGCGACCGGGTCCGCCGGCATCGCCGACCGCACGGGCGTCGCGCTGCTGGCCGCCTTCGGCGTGCCGGAGTCGCACCGGCACCGGGCGCTGGCCACCAACCTGGTGTCGGTCGTGATCCGCTGCAGCTTCTACGCCGACCAGGTGCCGGCGGGCACCAGCGCCCGGCCCCTGGTGGCCGGCGTGGCCCAGCTGCTCCACCGGGTGCTGGAGGGCCCGATCGAGGGCGTCAACGTGGTCCGGACCCGTCCCGCCCGCCGCCGCCGGTCGGCTCTTGCCTCTCCCGCGCCGAGCCCGGACGGCCGGCGCCTGCGGGCACGGGGCGAGCAGACCCGCCGCCGCCTGCTCGACGCCGGGGCCGCCGTCCTGCCGGCACGGGGCTACCACGACGCCCGGGTCGACGACATCGTGGCCGCCGCCGGGGTCAGCCACGGCACCTTCTACCGCTACTTCGGCAACAAGGACGACTTCTTCCGGGCCCTGGCGGAGGCGGCCGCGGCGCGCCTGAGCGAGCTGATCGACCGGCTGGACCTGGCGGCGCCGCCCGACGACCTGCGGGCCTGGCTGCGGGACTGGCTGGCCGCCTACCGCGCCGACGGGGGCGTGATCAGCACCTGGCAGGAGATGCAGACGAGCGAGGAGCTGGCCGACTTCTCCCGCCGGGTGGCCGCCTCGGTGTTCACCCGGCTGGTCCGCCTGCTGCAGCGCCGCGACTTCGGCAACGCCATGGTCGACGCCACCACCCTGCTGGCCCTGATCGAGCGGGTCCCCTACAGCGTGTACACGCTGGGGTTCACCGGCGAGGCGGACGCGGTCGAGAACATGCTGGTGGCCATTCGCCGCGGCTTCCTGGCCCTCGATGACTGACACGGTCGGCGCCCTGCTGGCGGCGCGGGGGGACGACGCGGGCGCGGGCCTGCGCACCGCCGAGGGCGGCGAGGCCTGGGGCTGGGGCGAGGTGGTCGCCGAGGCCGCGGCGCGGGCGGCCCTGTTCTCGGAGCTGGGATTGGCCGGACGCCAGGTCGGCGTGCTGCTCGACAACACGCCCGAGTTCGCGTTCCTGCTGGGGGCGGCCGCCCTCTCCGGGGCGGTGGTCGTGGGCGTCAACCCCACCCGCCGGGGCGAGGAGCTGGCGCGGGACGTCCGCCACACCGACTGCGCGGTGGTCCTGACCGACGCGGGCCACGCGCCGCTGCTGACCGGGCTTGACCTCGGAGCCGAGGCGCGGCTGATCGACGAGCCCGCATGGGCGGCCGCGGTCGAGCACCACCGGGGAGCGCCGGTCCCGGCGAGCCTGCCGCCGGGCGAGGCGCTGTGGGCGCTGCTGTTCACCTCGGGCTCGACCGGGGCGCCCAAGGCCGTGCGGCTCAGCCAGGGCCGGGCGGCGCGCACCGTGGGGCCGGCGGCCGCGGCCTTCGGGCCGCACGACGTCCTGTACTGCGCCATGCCGTTGTTCCACGGCAACGCGCTGATGGCGTGCCTGCTGCCGGGGCTGGCCGCGGGAGCGACGGTCGTGCTCAAGGCGCGGTTCTCGGCCTCGGAGTTCCTGGACGACGTGCGGCGCCACGGCTGCACCTACTTCAACTACGTGGGGCGGGCGCTGGCCTATCTGCTGGCGCGCCCCGAGCAGCCGACCGACGCGGACAACCCGCTGGTGTGGTGCCTCGGCTCCGAGGCGTCGCCGCGGGACCGGGCGGAGTTCCGGCGACGCTTCGGCTGCTACGTGACCGAGGGCTACAGCTCCAGCGAGGGAGGCGTGGTGATCCAGCCGTTCCGGGGGATGCCGCCGGAGGCGCTCGGGCGCCCGGCCGAGGGGGTCGACGTGGCCGTGCTCGATCCCGAGACCGGCGACGAGCGCCCGCGGGCCCGCTTCGGGCCCGGGCACGAGCTGCTGAACGCAGCCGAGGCCGTGGGCGAGATCGTGGGGCGGGACGGCCTGGGCGGGTTCGAGGGCTACTACGCCAACCCCGAGGCCGACGCCGAGCGTTCCCGGAACGGCTGGTACTGGAGCGGTGACCTGGGCTACCGCGACGAGGCGGGCACCTTCTACTTCGCGGGCCGCAGCGCGGACTGGCTGCGGGTGGACGGCGAGAACTTCGCGGCCGGGCCGGTGGAGGCCGTCCTGGGCCGGTTCCCGGGCGTGGCCGCCGTGCTGGTGTACGGCGTGCCCGATCCGCGCACCGGCGACCAGGTCATGGCGGCGGTGGAGACGCCGCCCGGCACCTCGTTCGACCCCGACGCCTTCGCCGCCTTCCTGGCGGAGCAGCCCGACCTGGGCACCAAGTGGGCCCCGCGGTTCGTGCGGATCGTCGCCTCGCTGCCCACCACCGCCACCGGCAAGGTCGACCGCCGGCCGCTGCGGGCCGAGCGCTGGGAGACCGACGATCCGGTGTGGTGGCGACCCGACCGATCGGGTGGCTACCGGCGGATGACCGCCGAGGATTCGGTGGGCCTCGGCCGGGCCTTCGCCGAGGCGGGACGGGCGGGGATGCTTGAGGATCCGCATGTGGGCGGCATCCGGGGCCCGAGCGCCCCGGCGCCTCGTGCGCCAAGAGCGGGAGACGCGTCGTCATGAAGTTCGCCGTCACCCACCCGCTGATCACCCACCCCTACCACCCCGACCTGGTGACCGGGACCGGAGTGACGACGCTGGCCCGGGCGGCCGAGGCCGCGGGGTTCTCGGGCTTCGGGTTCACCGACCATCCCGCGCCCTCGCAGCGCTGGCTCGACGCCGGCGGCCACGACGCGCTCGACCCGTTCGTGGCCCTCGGCTACGCCGCCGCCCACACCACCACGCTGCGGCTGGTCCCCAATATCGTGGTGCTCCCGTACCGCAACCCGTTCGTGGTGGCCAAGGCGGCGTCGACGCTGGACGTGCTGTCCGGCGGCCGCTTCACGCTGGCGGTGGGGTCCGGTTACCTGAAGGGCGAGTTCGCCGCGCTGGGGGTGGACCACGGCGAGCGCAACGACCTGTTCGACGAGGCGCTCGCCGCGCTGGTCGCCATCTGGACGGGCGACGACGTGACCCTGGAGGGCCGCCACTTCAACGCCCGGGGCATCACCGCCCACCCCCGCCCGGTGACCGAGCCCCATCCGCCCATCTGGATCGGCGGCAACGGCGCCCGGGCCCGCCAGCGGGTGGCCGACCGGGCCCAGGGCTGGTGCCCGTTCCCGGCGCCGGCGCAGCTGGCCCGCACCGCCCGCACCGCGGCGCTGGACACCCGCGAGCTGCTGGCCGAGGCCATCGACGACCTGCACGCCCGCCTGGACGCCGCCGGCCGCGACCCGGCGACGGTCGACATCACGTTCGGCAACCCCGACGGCGGCAACCCCGCGACCGACGCCTTCGATGCCGGCGCCCATCTCGCCGGGCTCGACCAGCTGGCGGCGATGGGGGTGACCTGGGTGCAGGTCGCGCTGCCCGGCGACTCGCTCGCCCACGCGGTGGAGACCGTCGAGCATTACGGCCAGGCGGTCATAGCCCGCGCCTGATCCGGGCGACGGCCGCGGCCAGGGTGGGGTCGCGCCCGGGGGCGAACATCGACCGCTGCCCGGCGCGCTCGAACAGCAGGGCGATGCGGGTCGACACCGCGCTGGCCCGGACCAGGGCGAAGATCTCGTACCAGCCGAGGTCGGCCAGGGGGCGGCCCAGGCCGGCCTCCACCCGCGCCACGGCTTCGTCCCGGCCGCCGAAGCCCGGGACCCGCGTCCCGCTCAGGTCCTCCTGGACCGCCTCCAGGGCCAGGAACCAGGCCAGGTCCAGCTCGGCCGGCCCGAGCGTGGCCATGTCCCAGTCGAGGACCGCCCGGGGCATACGCCGCTCGGGGTCGAACACGACGTTGCCCAGGCGGACGTCGCCCCACAGCAGGCCGGCCGGCGGCTCCTCGGCCGGGCGGTGCTCGGTGCACCAGCCCAGCGCGTCGGCCAGCTGCGGCGGCGGGGTGCCGTCGGTGGCCCAGCCCAGGTAGCGGTCCCACCACACCAGCTCCTCGCCGAGCCCGCGGCGCAGCCCCAAGTCCTCGCCGTCCGCCCGGTGGATGGCGGGCAGCACGTCCAGGAACGAGCGCCACACCGCAGCCCGGGCGCCGTCGTCGGGCAGCCCCGTCAGCCAGGGGTCCCCCGCGGTGAAGTCGTCGGGGACCGGTCCGGCGACGAACGGCATGGCGACGAACGGGGCACCCAGGTAGGACGGGTCAGGCTCGTAGCGGGTCGGGCCGGCCACCGGCACGCCCGCCTCGGCCACCGCCGCCTGGACCTCGGCCTGCTGCGCGAGGTCGTAGACCGGGAAGATGCCCTCGCCCTGCGGCGGGAGGCGGATCACCACCTCGTCGTCGACCACCAGCGTCTCGCACGAGAACCCCGGCGCCGGCCGCCGCAGCGTGCCCACCGGGCGGCCGAGCCAGCGCTCCAGCCCCTCGCGGAGCGGGCCCAGGTCGCGTTCGGCCGCCAAGCTCACAGGAAGCTCGCCTCCTCCGTCAGCCCGAGGTCCGGGTGCGGCCCGGCGAAGATCGTCTGCATGTTGCCGACGCCGGTGCCCCCGCCCACGGGGTCCTCGACCCGGACCAGGTTGTCTCGCATCTGGTGCAGGCGCCGGGCGGTCGCCGGGTCGGCGCAGTCGGCCACGTGCTCGCCGTCGACGTGCAGGTCGCCCCGCCACTGACCGTGCCAGTGGCCGTCGAAGCCGAAGTACAGGCCAGCGCCCAGATGGAAGCCGGTGTCGCCCAGCGCGGTGACCGTGAGCGGCCGGTCCGAGCCGTCGGCCATGGTGGCCCGGAGCGTCGCGGCCGTCAGCCGCCGGTTGTCGTCCCGCACCTCGGGCTCGACCACCAGGGCGGCGAACGGCTCGCGGCGGCCGTCGGGGTGCTCGACGCCGCCCTGGAGCTCGATCCGCTGCCAGCCGCCGAAGCCGTGGCGCTGGTAGTAGAGGTGGATGCCGTAGCGGCCGCCGTCGGGTCGCCGGCACAGGAGCGGCGACCAGATCACCGTGGTGGCCACGCCCGGCGGCCGGGCCGGGTCCTCCACGTCGGCCACCGGCGCCCCCACCATGTAGCGCACGCCCCACGAGTGGTCGCGGGTGGACACGGCGGTGTCGCCGTCCAGCTCGTAGCGGGTGCCCTCCAGCTCGAGCCAGCCTTCGGCGGTGCCGATGTGGTGGTAGCGGACGATGTCGGCGTCGAGGCGGAGGCCGTCCCGGCTGCGGTGCTGCTCCCGCTGCTCCAGAGCGGGCGGCACCGCGCCGGTGAAGGTCCAGCTGAAGCTGACGGGCTGCACGTCGTTCGGTTCCAGGCTGAAGCGCACGACCCGCAGCGGCTCGACCACCTCGTAGCGCAGGGGTCCGACCGCGGTGCCTTCGACGTCGGAGGCCAGGCGCCGGCTGGCCCGCACGGTCCACTGCTCGGTGCCCCGGCTCACCCCGGCGTAGCCGTCGAGCACGCCCCGGTTGGGGTAGCGGCCCAGGCCGAACGCGAGCTGCACCGACCCGTCGGCGGGGGCGGCCATGGCGCACACCTTCTCGGTCCACGACCGGTCGGACTGGACGACGGTGGCGAAGGTGTCGGCGATCTGGTGGTGCAGCGTCTCGTCCGCCGCCACCAGCGGCCCCAGCGTGCTCATCAGAGGTAGCTTCCCGCGCCATGGTGCTGGACCGGTCGGCAGCGACGTTGGACGGAGTGGTGGCGGTCGTGACCGGCGGCGGCGCGGGCATCGGCCGCGGCATCGCCGGCGGGCTGGCCGCCTTCGGGGCGCAGGTCGCGGTGTGGGAGCGCGACGAGGCCACCTGCCGGGCGGCCGCGGCCGAGGTGGACGGGCTCGCCTGCGTGACCGACGTGCGGGACGAGGCCCAGGTGGACGCCGCTCTGGCGGCCACGGTCGCGGCGCTCGGCGTGCCCACCGTGCTGGTCAACAACGCGGGTGGGACGTTCTTCTCGCCGCTGCTGGAGACCAAGCCCAAGGGCTGGGACGCCCTGTGGCGGGCCAACCTCGGCCAGGTGCTGCTGTGCACCCAGCGGGCGGCGCAGGCCATGGTCGAGGCCGGGACCGGGGGCAGCATCGTCAACATCGCCTCGATCGAGGGCACCCGCGCCGCGCCCGGCTACGCGGCCTACGCCGCGGCCAAGGCCGGGGTCATCAACCTGACCCGCACCGCGGCGCTGGAGCTGGCCCCGCACGGCATCCGGGTCAACTGCCTGGCCCCGGACATCACCGAGACCGAGGGCCTCCGGGCGCTCGTCGCGGCCGGCGGGTCCGATCCCACCGCCACGTACGCCGGGGTCGTCCCCCTGGGCCGGGCCGGGCACGTGGACGAGATGGCCGGTGCCGCGGTGTTCCTCGCCTCCGCGCTGTCGAGCTACGTGACCGGCCAGGTGCTCCACGTCGACGGCGGCACCGACGCGGCCCGCGGCTGGTACCACCACCCCGAGGACGGGCACTACGTGCTCGGGCCCTCGGGCAGCACCCGCTCCGGCAACGGGTGACGGAATAGGGCCGCGGCGTTCTCGTAGCACAGCTTCCGGCGCTCGGCGGCCGGCAGGTGGCTCGTCGCCACCACCTCTCGGGGTTCAGGCTCGGGGAGGAACAGGTCGTCGTCCGTCATGAAAGGTGACGCCGACGTTAGTTCAGCCCCTACGATCCGGGGCGTGAGGGAGCGAGGCGAGCGAACCATCAACACAGTGCGGTACTCGGCACGCAGTGCCGATCGCTCACTGAGTGCGTCCCGAAGGGCGCACCAGTGAGCGTCGCTAACCACGTGGGCCTGTGCGTGACGGATCTCGACCGGTCCCGGCGCTTCTACGAGGAGGCCTTGGGGTTCGCCCACCGCCACGACCTCACCGTGCCCGACGCGGTCGCCTCCCGCTTCCTGCGGGTCCCCAGGCCGGTGGGCCTCACCGCCGTCTACCTGACGCTGGGCGACTTCGTGCTGGAGCTGCTGCACTTCGCCCGTGAGGGCAACGCCCCGGCCCGCGACCGGGTGTTCACCGAGCCCGGCCTCACCCACCTGTCCTTCTCCGTGCCCGATGTGACCGCCACCTGCGCCCGGGTCGTCGACCTCGGGGGCGAGGTGCTCGCCGACACCGACGTGGGCACCCACGCCATCCTCGTGCGCGACCCCGACGGCCAGCTCCTGGAGCTGATGCCGGCGCGCTAGCGCCGGGGTAGGCCGAGCGCCCGGTCGGCCAGGATGTTCTTCTGCACCTCGGTGGCGCCGGCGCCGATCGACGTGTAGCGCTGCCATGGGTAGTTGTGGGCCGCGTGGCCGCCGTCGGGCGTGTCGGGTCCGCCTTTGGCCAGGACTCCCAGCGGTCCCAGCATGTCCACGTTGAGCTCGGCCAGGGCCTGGGACAGGGAGCTCCACTGCAGCTTGGCCAGCTGGGCCTCGGGCCAGGAGCGCTCGCCCTTCAGCACCTTGGACAGCGCCCGGGCGTTGAGCAGCCGGGTCAGCTCGATCTGGGCATACAGCCGGGCGATGCGCTCACGGATGCCGGGGTCGGCGAGGGCGTCGGGGGTGTGCTCCCGGGCGGTCCGCACCATCTGGGCCAGCTCGGCCCGCAAGCCGATGGCGATGCCGCCGGTGCCGGCCCGCTCGTGCGCCAGCGTGCCCATGGCCACGTTCCAGCCGTCGCCCTCGGCCCCGAGGCGGTAGGCGGCGGGCACCCGGGCGTCCTCGAACACGACCTCGCAGAACATGGCCTCGCCGGTGACGTCCCGGATGGGCGTGCAGGTGATGCCGGGGACGTCCATGTCCACGATCAGCGCGGTGATGCCCTCGTGCTTGGCTCCCCGGGCGATGGCGTCGGGGTCCGTGCGCACCAGGAACAGTCCCCAGCGGGCCAGGTGGGCGGTGGACGTCCAGACCTTGGTGCCGTTGACCACGTACTCGTCGCCGTCCGCCACCGCCGCCGTCCGCAGGTTGGCCAGGTCGCTGCCCGCCTCGGGCTCGCTGAAGCCCTGGCACCAGTGCTCGGTGGCGCCGACGATCCCCGGCAGCCACTGCTCCTGCTGCTCCTCGGGCGCCCAGCGCATGATCATCGGCCCGATCTGCCAGACGCCGTTGGCGTTGTAGAGCCCGGGGGCGTGGGCCTCGGCCATCTCCTCCGCGTAGACGACGTTCTGCATGGTGGTGGCCTCGCGGCCGCCCCACCGCTTCGGCCAGTTGATGGCGGCCCAGCCACCCTCGTGCAGCCGCTGCTGCCAGGCCTGGCGGCGGGCCATGGTGCGTCGGGTCTGATCCCCGTGGGCTCGGCCGATCTCGCCGCCGTCGACGAACTCGCCCAGGTTGGCGGCCAGCCACGCCCGGAGCTCGGCGCGGAACGCCTCGTCCTCGGGCGCGTAGCCGAAGTCCACCGGCGCAAGCTAACACTGACGTCATCTACGGTGAGGCGCCGTGGACTTCACGTTCGACGGGGACCAGGAGGCGCTGCGGTCCACGGCCCGGGCCTTCCTCGCCACCGTGGCCGGTACCCGGCTGCGCTCGCTGCTCGACGACGGCGACGCCGCCTCGGCCATCGAAGCCCTGTGGGCGCGCTCGGTCGAGCTCGGCTGGCCGGGCCTGCTCGTCCCCGCCTCGGACGGTGGCGCCGGCGCCGGGATGCTCGAGGCCACCGTGCTGTGCGAGGAGCTGGGCGCCCTGCCGCTCCCCGGGCCGTGGCTGTCGTCCGCGGTGGCCGGCACCCTGGCCGCCGTCCGCCTGGACGACGCCGGCGTGCTCCCCCACCTGGCCGACGGCACCCGCCGGGCGACGGTGGCGGTCGAGGAGGCCGGCACCCGCGACCCCCTCGACGCCATCGCCACCGAGGCCCGGCGTGAGGGCGAGGGCTGGCGCCTGCACGGGCTCAAACCGGTGGTCATCGACGGCGACACCGCCGACGTCGCCTACGTGGTCGCCCGCGAGCCTTCCGGCGACCTGGCCGGCTTCGCCGTCACCGACCCCGCCGCCGAGCCGGTCCCCTCCCTAGACGTCACCCGCACCATTGCCCGCCTGGCCATGGACGGCCGCCCGGCCCGCCGCCTCGGCCCGGCCGGCGACCAGCGCGCCCTCTGGGCCCGCATCGTGGACGACATCGGGATCGCCCTGTGCGCCGAGAGCGTGGGCGCGGGCGAGCGGGCCCTGGCCATGGCGTCCGACTACGCCCGGCAGCGGGTCCAGTTCGACCGGCCCATCGCCACGTTCCAGGTGATCCGGCACAAGATCGTCGACATGCTCCACCAGCTGGAGCTGGCCCGGGTCGCCACCCACCACGCCGCCTGGGCCAGCGCGGTCGACGACCCCCAGCGCGAGGCGGCGGCCGCCATCGCCAAGGCGGTGGTGGCGGAGGCGACCACCCTGATCACCGCCGAGAACATCCAGGTCCACGGCGGCGTCGGCTTCACCTGGGACGTCGACTGCCACCTCCTGTTCCGCCGAGTCAAAGCCAACGACCTCCTCTTCGGCCGCCAGGGCTGGCAACGCCAGCGCCTGGCCGACCTGGTGGTCGACAGCCTGTAGTCGGGCTACGCCCAGGCCAGCTGGACCACCAGCAGGGTGGCGATGGCGGCCAGGCAGACGAGGTGGTCCCGGCAGATCGAGCGCGCCAGGCGGGACTGCTCGGGCGGCGGATCGGCTCGACCGCCCAACCTGACCGCGCTGGGCACAGTCCGGGCGCCGGCGAGTCCGATGCCGGCGAGGGCGGCCGCCAGGGAGACCACGCTCACCCACACGGGCACGTCGTCCCCGATCGCTTGCGCCAGCAGCGTGCCCAGGACGACCAGCATGACGGCGGCGATCAGGCGGCTCATGGGGTGGGCCTCGGTGGTCACCCGCCGGTAGTAGCCGGCGATCGAGGCCAGGACGGGCTCGGGCAGGTCGCGGCCGGTGCGGTGGCGGAGGACCTGCACGTCGAACATCAGGTCGAACCACAACACGGCGAGCAGGAACCCGGCCCCGGCCACGACGAACGGTTGCATGGCAGCCATCCTGTCCCGGCCGGCCCGGTAGCGTCGCCGCCGTGCAGTCCCACGAGTTCTCCTTCGAGGTCGAGGCGACGCCGGACGAGGTGTGGCGGGCCCTGCACCCCCGGCTGGAGCGGGGCGTGATCGAGCACGGGACCGTCCGCATCGAGATCGTCCACCCCGGGGATGCCGACGGGCTGGGACTGGTGCGGCACTGCACCTTCCGGGTACCGCGCTACCTGCTGAGCGGGGGCGTGGGCCGGTCGTGGGAGGTGATCACCGAGTCGCGCCCGCCCGAGTTCTCCCGCTACGAGGCGGTGGGCAAGCCGCTGTGGTCGCAGGCCGGCGGCTGGCACCGCATCGAGTCGGTGGGCGACGGGCGTACCCGGCTCACCTTCGGAGAGACGTACGAGGCCTTCAACCCGCTGGCCCGCCGGCTGCTGGAGGCCCGGGTCCACCGCTTCATCTCGGCCGACAACGACACGCTGATCAGGCGGGCGGTGGAGCGAGGGGTGGCGGCCCAGCGGTCCCGCTGAACGGTTGCCCGTAGCGGTCGAGGTGGGCCACCTCGGCCACCGGTCGCCGCCGGGGCGGTCCGAGCCCGGTGGCGGGACGGCCGAGCGGCACCACCGCCAGCGGGCGCACGCCCTGGGGCAGTGCGACCGTGGCGGCCAAGGCGGCCGGATCGGTGGCGGCCAGCGTCGTCAGCGCCGAGCCGTAGCCGAGCGCGGCCGCGGCCAGCAGCAGGTTCTGGACCGCGGGGAACACGGAGGCGGCCAGCACCGCGGGCGGCAGCCCGTCCCGGCCGTCGCCCGCCACCACCACGAGCACGGGCGCGCCGCCGTAGCCGTGGACCATGAACTCGTCGACGGCGGCGAAGAACCGCGGCGGCAGGTTCCGCTCGGAGTGGGCGCGGCCGCCCGCCTCCCACACCCGGCGGGTGAGCTCGGCGACGGCACCGCGAGTGGTGGGGTCGCGCACCACCACGAACACCCACGGCTGGCGGTTCTCCGCGCTGGGGGCGTGGGTGGCGGCTCCCAGGATGGTGGCGATGTCCTCGTCGGGCACCGGGTCGTCCGTGTAGGCGCGGCACGCCCGCTGCGCCAGCAGGTGCTCGATCACGGTGCCGGTTCGGGGTCCCGGGGCAGGCCCAGCAGCCGCTCGCCGATGACGTTGCGCTGGATCTCGCTGGTCCCCCCGGCGATCGTGAGGCACCGGTTGGCCAGGAACCCGAACGTCCACTGCCCGGCGATGCCCTCGGTGGTTGCGCCCTCGGCGCCGAGCAGCAGCAGGCCCAGCTCCTGGGTGCGCTGGTCGTGCTCGACGCCCAGCAGCTTGCGCACGCTGGCCTCCGGGCCCGGTGCCTCGCCCCGCAGGGACCGGGCGGTGGCCCGCACCCCGATGGCCGCCAGGGAATGCGCCTCGGCCACCAGCGCCCCCAACCCGTCCAGCAGCACCGGGTCGGGCTCGCCGCGGTCGGCCACCAGCCCGAGCAGGGCCTCGATCCCCCCGCCGAACGACGAGCCGCTGCCCATCGACACGCGCTCGTTGGCCAGCGTGGTGCGGGCCAAGGGCCAGCCGCCGTCCACCTCGCCGATCACGCAGTCGTCGGGGACGAACACGTCGTCCAGGAACACCTCGTTGAACATGGCCAGGCCGGTGATCTCCCTGAGCGGCCGGATGTCGATGCCGGGGGCGGTCATGTCCACGATGAAGTAGGTGATGCCGAGGTGCTTGGGGGCGTCGCGGTTGGTCCGGGCCAGGCAGATGGCCCAGTCGGCCTCGGCCGCCATCGACGTCCACACCTTCTGGCCGTTCAGCAGCCAGCCGCCGTCCGTGCGCGTGGCCTGGGTGGTCAGCGACGCCAGGTCCGAGCCGGCCCCGGGCTCGCTGAACAGCTGGCACCACGCGATGTCGCCGTGCAGCGTCGGCCCCACCCAGCGGTCCTGCTGCTCGGGCGTGCCGTGGACTGCGATGGTGGGCGCGGCCCACGCCCCCACCTGCAGGTGGGGCACCCGCACCCTGGCCCGCCGCAGCTCGCGGTCGATGACCAGCTGCTCGGCCGGATCGGCGCCCCGCCCCCACGGCGGTGCCCAGTGGGGCACCAGCAACCCGGTGTCGGCCAGCCGCCCTCGGCGCTGCTCGCGCGGCAGTGCCGCGATCTCGGCCACCGTGGCCCGGATCTCCGCGTCCACCGCCCCGTCCCCGTCGGGCAGGTCGAGCCCGAGGTGGCGCCGTTCCCCGCCGAGCGCCCGTCGGGCCGCCGCCGCCCGCCAGGGGCCCGTCCCGCCGAACAGCTGGCGCAGCGCCAGGGCCCGCCGCAGGTAGAGGTGGGCGTCGTGCTCCCAGGTGAAGCCGATGCCGCCCAACACCTGGATGGCGTCCTTCGCCACCGCCGCATAGGCGTCCAGCGCGATCGCCCCCGCCGCCGCCACCGCCAGCGGAGCCTCGTCCCCGTCAAGCGCGGCCGCCCCGTCCCAGGCCACCCCCCGGATCTGCTCCAGCCGGACCAGCATGTCGGCACAGCGATGCTTCACGGCCTGGAACTGGCCGATGGGCCGGCCGAACTGCCGCCGGTCCCGGGCGTACGTCGCGGCCGTGTCGACGCACCACGCCGCCCCACCCGCGCACTCGGCCGCCGCCAGCACCACCCCGACCGCCTCGACCCGCTCCCGGCCGAGCCCCTCCAGCAGCGTGGCAGGCGCGTCCGTGAAGTCGAGCTGCGCCAGGCCCCGGGTCGAGTCCAAC
>JBKPRV010000018.1:0-2857 GCA_046734715.1 Actinomycetota bacterium
TCGCAGCACAGATCGAGAGGGCGTCCAACCCCTCGGATTGACACGCGCAGTTCGTCGACCGCGGCCGGGTGACCCACCGGGGGTTGATGCCACCGGCCAGGCCTTGTAGCCGACGATGTCCATGGGACGCTTGTCGGCCGCGCCGCCGTCGCGGTGGGCCGAACCGCGCGGCGAGTCGGCACCGGTCGCGCCCGAGGCCCGAGGCGACCGAGCCCGTCGCTACCGGGTCAGCGCAGCCTCAGCGGTTGTCACTGTCCGGACGGGCGGGGCAGGCGATCCTCACATGGACGAAGTGCCGAGCGATCGAGGGGACGACGGTAGCGGCTCAGCTCGCCTCGGTGGGCGCGAGCCGGTAGCAGAGCCGCACGGGAAGGTCGTGGTGGCTAGGAAGTCCAGCCGGATGGCGCCGAGATCGTCGAAGATCCGGGGCCCGGAGGCTGCGAGGTAGGGGCTGACGGTGAACCAGACCTCGTCGGCCAGACCCTGGGCGATGAGGTTGTGGGCCAGCTCGCCGCCGCCGGTGACGATCAGGTTGCCGGCGTGGCGGCCTTGAGGTCGTTCACGCTCGCCACCAGGTCGCCTTCGAGCAGGGTCGCGTTCCACTCCAGCGGTGGGCTCAACGTCCGGGACGCGACGTACTTGGGCATGCTGTTCATCTGGTGTGCGAAGGCCTCGAGCCCGGGGGCCTTGGCCAGGCCGGGCCACACCGCGGCGAGGCCCTCATAGGTCTTGCGGCCATCACCATGGCGTCGGCCGCCTGCCACATCTCGAGCGACGCCTGCTGGCTGTCGGGGTCGAGGACCAGCCAGCCGCCCGGCGCGTGCACCGGCGCCTCGAAGGCGCCGTTGACGGTGATGGCGTTGCTGATGATCAGTCGTCCCATGGGGCCGACTATCCCATGGGCGAGGGATCATCACGCGCGACGCCGATGTCGTACCGCTCGCGGTTGGCGATCACCTCGTCCATGTGGGCCTCCGCCCAGGTCTTGACGCCGCGCATGACCTCCTGGAGTGATGAGCCGAGGTCGGTCAGCTCGTAGGTGACCGTGACCGGCACCGTCGGCGTCACCGTTCGGGTGAGCAAGCCATCGCGCTCGAGGGAGCGCAGCGTCTGGGTGAGCATCTTCTGGCTGACCCCGGCCAGGCGCCGGGCCAGCTCGGAGTAACGCATCACCTGCGGCTCGCCGGCGCGGTCGTCTCCGGGGTACGGGCCCCCGCTGCCGAGCGCGGCCAGGACCAGCGCCACCCACTTGTCGGAGATCCGGGCGAGGAGCTGCCGGCTGGGGCAGCCCGCCAGGAACGCGTCGTACTCGACCTTCGCCTGCGCCCGTTTCTCGGCTGCCGACATCGTCGTCATCGATCGCTCCTCCCGACCGCACGGTGGGTTACACACTTCAAGGTGCCTACTTCCCAATGGAGAGTGGCACGTCCATTGTGGGTGGCACGGCCTGAGATGTCCACAGGAGGCGAACATGGCCACCACCTTCCGCAGCGCGGTCGTCCGCATCCCGGGCGGTCCCGACTCCATCGAGATCATCGACGTCCCCGTCGTCGAGCCCGGGCCGGGGCAGGTCCGGGTCGAGATCGCCGGGGCCGCCGTCAACCCCGTGGACCTGGCCACCGCCGACGGGCTGTTCCACCGGCTCGCGCTGGTCGATCAGCCCGACCACACCGGCCTGGGCTGGGACTTTGCCGGCACCGTCACCGCGGCCGGTCCGGGCGTCGATCTCGGCGTCGGCAGTCGCGTCGCCGGACTGGTCGCCGGGTTCGACCGGGACTTCGGCACCTTCGCCGAACAGCTGGTCGTGCCCGCGGGCGACGTCGCCCTCGTGCCCGACGGCCTCGACCTGGTCACGGCGGCCACGGTCCCGCTCAACGGCCTGGCTGCCGCTCAGCTGGTCGACCTGCTCGGTGACGGCGGCGGCCGGAGCCTGCTGGTGACCGGAGCCGCGGGCGCCGTGGGGGGCTACGTGGTCCCGCTGGCCCAGGATCGGGGCTGGCGGGTCACCGGACTCGCCCGCGCCGAGGACGAGGCCTTCGTGCGCGGCCTCGGCGCGGAGTTCACCACCGAGCACGTGCCCGGCTGGGACGCGGTCGCCGACGGGGGCGTGCTCCAGGAGCAGGGCGTCGCGCTGGTCCGAGACGGCGGGCTCTTCGTCGGCGTGCAGCCGAGCGCGGTGCCGGGAGAGGTGCGCGGGGTCACCGTCCGGGTGGTGGTGGCGCACCCCGACGGTGCCCGGCTCGCGCAGCTCCTCGAAGCCGCCGCGAGCGGGCACCTACCGGCCCGGGTCCACGCCGTTGTCCCGCTCGACCAGGTGGCTGACACCTACCGGGCCGTGGCCAAGGGAGGCGTGCGCGGGAGATACGTTCTCCGGCCCTGAGCGTCAGGCCTCGATCGGACAGATGCGGTGCGGGCACGGACCGCCGTTGGTTGGCAGGTCTCCCGAGTCTGCGTAGATGTTGATGACGACCTGGCTGGGATCGTGGACGGCGGCGCTGAAGGGGTTGCCGGTCGGGTAGAAGACCGAGAGCCAGCCGTCGGTGAAGCTGATGATCCCGAGCTCGCTGTCGACTGCGTAGAAGTACACGTTGCCGACGTCGTCGACCGAGATGATGACGTGGACGGAGCGCCCCGTGTAGGGATCGAACACGTAGAGGTTGTTCGGGTTGGGGTCTCCGTACGTGGGATGCGCGCTCAGATAGATGTAGATGCCGTCCCGGTAGCCCGAGCATTCGAAGGTCCCGGTGGAGTAATAGGCGTTGCAGGGCACACCGAGTGCCTGCGATGCCTGTAGAGCCAGATCGGTCA
Source organism: Actinomycetota bacterium (assembly GCA_046734715.1). Lineage (GTDB taxonomy): Bacteria > Actinomycetota > Acidimicrobiia > Acidimicrobiales > VFJN01 > ZC4RG19. The sequence continues at coordinate 2,809 of JBKPRV010000018.1, forward strand.
GCGTGGGCGCCGGCGGTCGGAGCTGAGCCCCCGCCGGCTGCGGACCGAA
>JBKPRV010000019.1:0-4359 GCA_046734715.1 Actinomycetota bacterium
GAGTACGGGGGGCAGGGCTACACCTACGTCGAGCTGACCGTGGTGCTGGAGGAGATGGGCCGGGCCCTGCTGGCCGCCCCCTTCTTCTCGACCGTGGCGCTGGCCACCAACACGATCCTCCACTCCGGCGACGAGCAGGCAAAGAAGGACCTGCTGCCCGGCATCGCCTCGGGCGAGACCATCGCCACGCTGGCCTTCACCGAGCCCAACGGCCGCTGGGACGCCACCGGCATCGAGGCCACCGCCACCCGCTCCGGTGACGGTTGGACCATCGACGGCACCAAGATGTTCGTGCTCGACGGGCACGTGGCCAACCTGATCCTGGTGGCCGCCCGCACCGGCGACGGCATCTCGCTGTTCCGGGTCGACGGCGACGCCGAGGGCCTCAGCCGCACGCCGCTGGCCACCATGGACCAGACCCGCAAGCAGGCCAAGCTCGAGTTCTCGGGCACCCCGGCCACGTTGCTGGGCGAGGAGAACGGCGGCGACGCCGTGCTCGGCCGCGTGCTCGACCTGGCCGCCGTAGCCCTCGCCGCGGAGCAGGTCGGCGGGGCCCAGAGAGTGCTCGACATGTCGGTCCAGTACGCCAAGGACCGGGTGCAGTTCGGCCGGCCCATCGGCTCTTTCCAGGCCATCAAGCACAAGTGCGCCGACATGCTGCTCGAGGTCGAGTCGGCCAAGTCCGCCGCCTACTACGCGGCCTGGTGCGCAGCCGAGCTCAACGACGAGCTGCCCGAGGTGGCCTGCCTGGCCAAGGCCTACTGCTCCGAGGCCTACTTCCACTCGGCCGCCGAGAACATCCAGATCCACGGCGGCATCGGCTTCACGTGGGAGCACCCGGCCCACCTGTACTTCAAGCGGGCCAAGTCGTCCGAGCTGTTGTTCGGCGACCCCACCTACCACCGCGAGCTGCTGGCCCAGCGCCTCGGCATCTGAGCCTCGCCAGCTGAGCCCAAACGTGCGCAGAGGGGGTGCCCCCCCGTGGGGCACCCCCTCTGCCGCGCCGGGCATGGAGGGCTTCCGCCGGTCCCGCCACGCCGATCCTGGGCGCGATCTGGGTGCTAGGCCACCTCGCTCCCGTCGGCGGCCGGCGCCGGGCCCGCCGCCGGCTCCGGCCAGGCCGGGTGAGGGCTGGGCGTCCTGGGCCCCGGCCGCAGCGCCCGCCAGGCGATGCCGGGGCGCATCAGCGACCAGGGCTCGGCCAGCAGGGAGACGGCGTCGAACAGGGCGGCGTTGACCACGGGGTCGTGGGTGGCGGCCCGCGTCACCCGGTCCATGTACCGCACGACCAGGGCGTCGCGTGCCCGCTCGACCCGGTTCCGGGTGTCGCCCTTCACCGTCGGGTAGCGCAGGTCCACGCCCGTGGCGATCAGCCAGGCGCCGGCCGACGCCTTGACCAGCTCGGGCTGGGCCCGGGCGGTGAAGCCGGCCAGGTCCCGCCGGTCGGTCGCGTGGGCGCCCAGGCAGCGGTCCAGCGCCTCGGCCGCCAGCGCCGCGGTGGAGATGCCCTGGCCGTAGAGCGGGTTGAAGGCGCGCACTGCGTCGCCGACGGCCAGGAAGCCGTCCAGCGGGCGCTCCATGCGCTCGTAGTGGCGCCAGCGGTTCTCCGTGCGCCGGTAGGTGGTGACGGTCCCCAACGGCTCGGCCCGCTCGATCAGCTCCGCGATGTCAGGGGCGCGGAGGCTGCGGGCGAAGGCGGTGAAGCCCGCCTCGTCCTTGGGAGGCTCGTCGCCACCGGCGGCCGACATCGTCAGCAGCCAGCGGTTGCCCTCTATCGGGAACAGGATGGCGCCGCGGGGCTCGTGGGGCGGGTTGGCCTGGAGCAGCGCGCCCTTCCAGCCCGGCGTGTCGCCCGGGCCGCGCCGGTACATCCGGCTGGCGTAGACGAGGTCGGAGTCGATGACCGACTCGTCGGGGGTCTCCAGGCCCGCGGCGTCGAGCCAGTCGGCGGCGTCGGAGCCGCGCCCGCTGGCGTCGACGACGATGTCGGCGTCGATGGTCACGGTGGGTGCGTCGTGCTCGGCATGCCACGAGCGCACGTCGACGCCCGCGACCCGGCCGTCGCGGACCACCAGGCCCCGCACCTCCAGGCCCGCCCGCACCAGGATCTGGGGCGACTCGTACACCCGGCGGCGCACCGCCCACTCGGTCAGCTCCCGCGAGGCCGACAGCAGCACGTGGTCCGGCCGGCCCGGGCCGCGGGGTGCCCATCCCGCGGGGCTCATCCACAGCACGTCCTCGGGCACTCTGAGCTCGGTCGCCCCCGCCGCCAGCAGCTCGGCCCGGAACCCCGGGAGCAGGCGCTCCAGGGCCGCCGACCCGCCCGGCTGGAGGACGTGCAGGTGGCGGCCCTGGGGTACGCCCGGCCGAGCAGAGGGACGTTCGGGCAGGTCGTCCCGCTCGACGATCGTGACCCGCTCGACGTGGTGGCTGAGCGCCTGGGCGGCGGCGAGCCCGGCGAAGCTGGCGCCGACGACCACGGCGTGCGCGGCGAGCGGTGGTGGGTGTGATGTGGCGCCTGGGCGGTGGGCCATGGGTACGTCCCTGGTGGGTGAGGCGGATCAGGGAGAGTCGGTGAACGAGGGTCAGGCCGCCACGGCCTTGGGGCGGCGAGCGGGCATGGGCATGGTGAGCGACGGGGCCGGGTGGCGGCGCCCCAGGACCCGGGCGGCGAGGCGCGGGCGCAGCAGCGACTCGGGCGGCGCCAGCATGCCGATGACGTCGACGAAGGCGGAGTTGACGACCTCGTCGGTCGCCGCGGCCCGCACCAGCCGGTCGAAGTAGCGGCGCACGACCCGGTCGGCCAGCGACGACGAGCCGCCGGTGGTTGCGGGGTAGCGCAGGTCCTCGCCGGTGGCGACGGTCCACGCCCCGGCACACGCCTGTGCGATGGCCTGCTGGGCCGCGTGGGTGCCCGCGCGGTCGGACAGCGTGCGCCCGAGCGCCTCGGCGGAGAGTGCGGCCGCGCTCATCCCTTGTCCATACACCGGATTGAAGGTGCAGGTGGCGTCACCCAACACCACGAACCCTTCGGGAAGGAGGCTCAGCTTCTCATAGTGGCGGCGCACGTTGGCGGTACGCCGGTATCCGACGATGGCGCTCAGTGGCTCCAGCTCCTCGACGAGATCGGCCACGACGGGCGAGCGCAAACCTCGGGTGAACTCGCGGAACCCGGACTCGTCGGTGGGCGGCAGGTCGCCGTTGGTGCCGGCCACGGTCAGCAGCCAGCGGTCGCCCTCGATGGGGACCATCACGCCCATGCGGGTCGTGCGCGGCGGCTGGGCCTGCATGAACATCGCCTTGTAGCCGGGGAGCAGCTCGGTGCCCGCGCGCCGGTAGGTGCGGGTGGCGTAGGCCAGCTCCGCGTCGACCCGGGTCTCGGACGGCCGGTCGTAGCCGGCGGCCGCCAGCCACTCGGGAGCGTGGGAGCGGCGCCCGCTGGCGTCGACCACCTGGTTGGCGCTGATCCGCTCGACCGGCTCGTCGGGTGCGGCGCCGCGGCGGCGCACGTCGACGCCCACGATCCGCCCGGCCTCGACGGCCAGCGCGGCGACCTCCACGCCCGAGCGCACGTCGACGTCCGGCAGGGTGAGGACCATCTGGCGGGTGGTCCACTCGATCAGATCCCGGCTGGCGGACACCAGGGTCCGACCCTCGCTGGGGTACGGTCGCATCCAGCCCGCGGCCGAGAGCCAGGCGAGGTCGCCGGGCAGGTCGACGGGGATGCCGCCGGCGGTCACCAGCGCCGTCTCCAGCCCCGGGAGCAGGCGCTCCAGGGCCGCCAGGCCACCGGGCTGCAGGGCGTGGGCGTGGCGGGCCTGGGGGACGCCCGCACGCGCCATGGGGGAGGACGGGAGGTCGTCGCGCTCGAGGATCGTGACGCGGCCGGCGTGGCGTGTGGCGGCCGCAGCTGCGGCCAGCCCGCCCATGCCCGCCCCGATCACGACAGCGTGGCCGTATGTACGGGGGGTGCTCATGGGCCCACCGTTAGCCGGCACTCCCCTTACCGGCATCGGCAGGATGCCTTAGGGACCCCTTATTTCACTCGGGGAGCAGGCCGGCGCGGCGGGCGGCGGCGGCCGCCTCGCCCCGGTTGGCGGCGCCCAGCTTGGCCAGCAGCCGGGACACGTGGACGCTGGCCGTCTTCTCGCTGATGAACAGGGCCTCGCCGATCTGGCGGTTGGTGCGGCCTTCGGCCACCAGGGCCAGGACCTCGGCCTCGCGGGGGGTGAGCCCCGCGCCCCCGTTGCCGGCCGGGCTCGGGGACACCGCGGCGGCCGCGGCCCCGATGTCGACCCGGCCTCGCCGGGCCAGCCGCTCCACCGCGGCGGCCAGGGGCCGGGCTCCGAGGTCCTGGGT